>CALFSW010000260.1 GCA_937916505.1 uncultured Verrucomicrobiales bacterium
TGAGCGGCCTCGGGGCTCTTTACGATGGGATCGACGATCTCAGCGGACTGGTGACGGGTAGCGTAAGCGGTCTTGGAGCGCTTTACACAGCGATCACTGGTAACGATACAGATATCAATACGTTAAGTGGGCTAATAGGAAAACAGTCTTTAATCCGCGCAAAAGCTCTGCAAGCTATCGATAACGGATCTGTCGTTGCAGCTGTCGGAGTCGATGCTGCTTCTAATGTAGTAGAAATTGATAAGTTTCGCGCTTCGTCAACAGATTCTGATGAATTCTATTTCTTAGGAATTGCAGATCAAGACTTTGCTATCAACGAATTAGGTTATATAGCGACCTTCGGGGAAGTTAATGGCGTGGTATCATCAGACGTCAAAGATACAAACGATCTTAATAATTGGAGTGTCGAAAACTTATTGTATTGTTCTCCATTTGAATCGGGTAAGTTGACTTCTGTTCCACCTGTTTCTCCTAATAAAAATCTACCTGTTTCAGTGATTTTAGCAGCCCCTAACTCAGACGATATCACTTTGATGGTTGGACCTGCACAAGGTTCTTACTTAAACGATACACATGATGTATATATCCCTTCTCCAAATGACGGCGACGTGTTATCGTGGAACGAAACCGCTAGTTATTGGGAAGCTGTGGCGTCAGATGATCTTGAGATTAGCGCTTTAGAAGATGCTATCACTAATCTCAGCGGACTGGTGACAGGCAATGTGAGCGGCCTCGGGGTTCTTTACAATGGGATCGACGATCTCAGCGGACTGGTCACAGGTAGCGTGAGCGGCCTCGGAGCGCTTTATAGCGACATTACCGATCTACAAACGGTGTCTGGTCACCTGACCGCCGCCGAAATCCTGACGGCCATCAAAACCGTTGACGGGGCTGGTTCAGGACTCGATGCTGATTTGTTAGATAGTTTATCCAGCACTGCATATACTAGACAAACAAACTCTGCGCAAGCCACGGTTGGTCCCGGTTGGATTACGGTAGCCGAAAACACAAACAACAGGCATCAAGGAGAGGTCGTTGTTTCTGATTCTGAATCAGGAGACCACTCGTTCATAAGGATGGACTGGGTGATCTCTTATGGTAAATCTGTTATTACGGTAATAGCGCGGGGTGGTTACCAAGACCGAATCACAGGAGTAAGAGTCTTATACGATAGCGCAGACAAAACATACGGAAACCACAAGCTTCAAGTCTATTGCACAACGTCATCGATCTATCGTGTCCAGATCATCACTCCTCCGTTAGCTACCAGTTGGCTTAGTCATACTGTTGTAACTCCAATCGTCCAAAACTCAATAGCTGGCTACGTGTTAAATGAGGTCGCACTAGAAGCTTTAGGGGGTTATGGGTTAGCCTCTACTAAAGGCCTTGCTATTGGAGGCGATATTAAGGTGACTGGGGATATCGCAGTAGCCGGACTCGTCGATGGTCGAAATATTGCAGTTGACGGATCTAAGCTCGACAATATCGAAACCAGCGCGACCGCAGACCAAACCGCCGCCGAAATCCTGACGGCCATCAAAACCGTTGACGGGGCTGGCTCAGCCCTCGACGCTGATTTGCTAGACGGGCAACACGCTTCGTATTTCGGGACCGCCACTGACGTCTCAACTCTCAGCGGGCGGATTGATGACAAAGATACCGACATCATTAGCCTTAGCGGACTGGTGACAGGTAGCGTGAGCGGTCTTGGAGCGCTTTACGATGGGATCGACGATCTCAGCGGACTGGTGACAGGTAGCGTGAGCGGCCTCGGAGTTCTTTACAATACTAAAGCCCCATTAACAAGCCCTGCTTTCGTCGGCACTCCCACAGCCCCTACGCAATCCGTTAGCGACGATAGCACCAAAATCGCAACGACTGAGTTTGTGAAAGATCAGGGGTATGTGACGACCGACACTACTTATAGCGCCGGAACGCATCTCGACTTAGTCGGCACGACCTTTAACCTAGACTTGGGAGTAGCCGATAAGATATTAAATATCGGACACCCTTCCACTTCTAATGAAGCGGAGATCGTTCTTAATACGAATCTTGCTGGTTCGCCTCAAATTGGGTTTACCGATCACGGTGACGCATCTTGGGCGATAGGCTCAGATGACGCTGATAATAGCTTTAAAATACACGGCTCTGCGACAGCGGCAATACCCACAATCAACGGTTTGGTTACCCCACTGTTTGAACTCTCAACAATTTCAGGCTCCGGTTATCTAGGGGGTAACCAAATCTTTACCTCCGATTATCATCCAAACGCCGATACGCTGACCACTGCGAGAACGATTAGTTTAGCTGGGGACGTAGTGGGTAGTGCTAATTTCGATGGAGGTTCAAATATCACTATTAATGCAACAGCGACATCCGACCCAACGCTCACGATTAATGGCGACGCAGTGGGTTCCGCAACATTTACTAATCTTGGTAACGCTACATTAACTTTAGCAATTACTGACGATTCGCACAATCATCATAGATTAGATTCGACTGATGATAGGGACGTAAAACCTAATACAATTGGTATTAGTGGTGTTCGAGCCATTAAACCGTTCTTCACATCATTTCAAGGAATGACGGGTCTCGCAGATAATACATACTTGGATATGCTGGCCTTTGATACATACTCGGATGGGACTGGGGGTGGGCCAAACGCAATTACTTTCCACAAATCAACGAGTGTTGGCGATCCAAAAATGTATATTTGGAAGGGTGCTTGGGGTGGAGTAACGTGGGGAACAGGTCAACGCGTATTTGCAGACAATTATCACCCAAACGCCGATACACTAACCAATGCGAGAACGATTAGTTTAGCTGGGGACGTATCAGGTGACACTTCCTTTGACGGTTCTGCTAATGTCACCATCACTTCTTCGCTTTCTACCGCCTTACAAAATCAGATCGACGCCAACACCGCCAAGATTTCTTACAATAGCACAGCAAGCACCAAGCTTGCGACTATCGAAACCAACGCAACCGCAGACCAAACAGCCTCTGAAATCCTGACGGCCATCAAAACCGTTGACGGGGCTGGCTCAGCCCTCGACGCTGATTTGTTAGACGGGATTGATTCAACTGCATTCTTAAGAAGTGATACAGCTGACACTTTAAGTGGCGTTTTAACTGTTTCAGAAGCGAATGGTGGCAATATCGTTTACGATTTAGATGGAAACGGAGTTTATATCCCCAAGCCAATCGGCGCTAATTATCATTCTACAACATCCACTCATACCGGAGCGATAGCAATCAAACTCCCAACTACAGCATACCAAAAAGGTGACATGATCAGTTTTCATGTTGACATATACGACCATGCTGGAAACCCAGAAGGTGAAGCTGTATCTTTGCATATTTATGGTTATCAATATACTTCTGGATGGTATAATGTTGGCGCTCTCGTCCTAAGCGACAGGTCGGACAAAAATTACACAGTTAGATTCGGTCATGATGGCGCTAGACCGATTATTTGGATCGCGGAACTAAATTCTACATGGAACCAACTACAAATTAACGTAAGGGATTTTCAGGCCGGTTTCGATGCTGATCATTTAGATTACGATAGCGGTTGGGATATCGCTACAAATGTAACAAGTTTCAACACAATCAATCAAACCGCCAACAATAACTACCCATGCGCTAAAAATATCGAAGGCATGACCGCTACCGTTGCGGAACTTAACTATACGGACGGCGTTACTGGCAATATTCAGACTCAGTTAAACACTAAAGCCTCGTTGACAAGGACTAAATCTATCTATACAGGAGCTGCAACCGCTGATGTTGTTTATTTACATGTGTGTGATAGCGCTACCCCTTTCGACTTGACCCTCCCAGATAGCGTAACTGACGGAGATGAAATAAGGATATTAAACAGGGGTTCTGCTACCGTGTCTTTAAGCGGAAAGATCAACTCTGTTACTACTTCTTCTTCTTTATCTGGAGGACATTCGATCTCTCTTAACTGGGACACTGCTGACGACGAATGGCAGTAATATCCTTATTACTCAGGGATCATAATCTCTAACGACATCTCTAAAAAGTCCCCCCTCGCATGATGGGGGAGGCTTTTATATTTCTTTTTAAATCGCCTGTAATTCCTTCGTGAAATTGGGTCATCATTTGGAAATAGTTTTCTAATTTGTTTTGATCTTTTATTGTTCATAATTCAGCTATGTAAGTCTCTGTGTCTTTTAAGAAGCCCATTTTCTTGTAAAACTTCTTTACTGTTTCAGCATTGGGGGATTTGACTGAACACCCCATTGAAATGTATTTAAAGCCGTTCTCTCTCGCGAATTTAATAGCTTTTGCAAACAGCTTAAAGCCCATCTTAGGGTTGGCGGATAGCCAAGTATGTTCAGAGAAGAACTCTTTCCCATATCGTTCGTTACGGTGTCTGACGAATACTATTGCGGCGTCGTATTTGTTTTCACTATTTAAGTTGGCCCAAGCAAAAACGTCAAACGCGAGAAGAGATTTGTGAGCGAAGGCGTTGATAAAAGATTCTCTATCGTTAGGTAACAACTGATGCCAAGGGTTCTCCTTGGCATCAGCGTTTAACAGATCGAAAATATCGTTAGTAGCCCTTTTGAATTCTTCTGGATCTGTTACTCTTTTGATCATTGAGAAATAATACCGATAAGTTTCCGCGCTTCTTTAGCGGGCAGATCTTTGAATGACTTCCAGTTCTTAACTCCATCATTCATGTATTTTTCCTTTTTCCAAAGGTCACGAAGCAGTTCTTTAAAACTTTCAAAATCAGAAATCTCATGCTTTTCCCTCAAGGTTTTTTCTAGTAACCCTACGGGCGTTACGGGGCTTAAAGACACTACTTCTATTCCCTGTGAATTATCCGCTCCTTTGGAATTGTCGATCTCATCAGCTCCAACGATATGAATATTCAGATAATTTCTCACACAACGAACAAAAGCTCGATTACAAGCGATGGTCTCTAGGAATTTAGAACAAAATGAATTTGTATTAGATGTCGTCGCGTTGGCAACATCTTGGTAGTCCTGACATAGCAATGAAGATTCGTAATTGCTCATCCAAGAAATAGAGCATTTTACAACGACGTAAGAAGCGTCTCCACTCGTCTTAAAAGCCACTTTGTGAAAACCTCGTAAACGGGCGAGTTCTTTAATTCCCGCTAACGTAATCAACATTTGGTTATCCGCCAATCCTTCAATTGAAGTCGGCACAGGCTGTCCCCTAGCGTTAAACCAATCCTTGTTTGGATAAAGGTATTCCTCTTTGACCATAGCTCGCCAATCAACGCTGCCGTCCTCGTTAAAAATGTAATCGACGTTTGTTAAAAGGCCATGTTCATTCCTCTTGAAAATGTCCGGTCCATATATTTTTTTAATGTTGCTCATAAATGTAAAAGTGTTCTAACTCTTCCCAATACTCAGGAGTATCCAATACATTTTTATCCGAGTCAAGCCCTTTTTTGTAATGAGCGTAACTGTAATAGGTTTTATCGCCCTCTATAATTTTTTTGTTTGTTAAGAATTTGGCGTTCTGAGAGCATTCTATTTTCTCTTTTCGAATGCCAAGAAGGTTAACGGGTATATCGAAATACTTATTCCTAATAAATGGAAGCTCTTCCTCATTTTTTACCAGAATCGAAATTTCAATACTCCAAGATTTGAGTATCTCAAAATATTTTTCAGGAATCTCTTCAGTATCTTTATCGACAATAAACATAATTTTATTAATGTTGTCTTTAAAATCTTTGATAACGCTAATTTGAAATAGACTATCTGTCACTATAGATACTTTATGGTGAGCGCATAAATAAAGAAACGCGCCCTTTTCAATACCGTAATCTGCCCTAAGATAAATTTCTTTTGGTAAACCCTCTACAATTTGAGTCGGCACAATTTCGTGAATACTCTTGTAAAAACCGCTTCCTATATTTTTTGTTTTAAAATTCAAACCGCACTTTAGTTGCAGTATTTGAATGATTTCCTGCGTGACTCTCTCGGGTTTAATGCTACTGATGCTATGAAAAGGGTCTTGATCGGAATAAGAAGGTTTCTCTTTCCACTCGGGCTCCAAGCAGACAGATCCCCCCCAGTAAGGTTTGGTGGTATTAGCGTAAGTGTTACCAAACAAAATAAGAGTCTTGATATTAATGGAGCTTGCGTATTGGGATAAATAGTTATCTGGACCTATATACAGCATGGACTTCGAAAGTATATAGGCCAAATTCTTGAACCCGCAATTAATGTGTCTACTTACTCCAGCGAGAGCTTTCTCACCGCCTATTTGTATAATACTAATACCGCAGTTTTTCAACTCTGGCATAATCAATGATATCATCATCTGATAATGTGCGTATTTTTTAGATGGAGTATCGACTGAAAGATCCAAAAGAATGAACTTTTTACATTTAATTGGAAAAAAATGAGGTTGAATTATAGGCTTCGCCGTTCTGACTCCCAGATTCTTAGCGTATTCTTCGATTAAGTGTGCCATTATTTTAAAGAGAATTGATGTTTTTGTAATCCGTTATGAACGTAACAGGGATTTTTTTGAGTTGTGGTAGTGGGGTAAAAGGCTAAATCAAACAAACCTTTATGAGCGCCAATACCCTCTAATTGGAACGTATCATCTAAGACATTAGAGTATGGTAAAAGCTTATGAATAAATGTATTGTCGTCAACATATTGATAGTATTCAGGTTTAGTAAATACATAAATATTGTGTTTTTTATACATCTTTTTCAATTGGGTGATCAAGCCGTTTATCAAAAGAACATCTGTGTCGCCCTCTTTGATTATAACCGCGATTCTACCGTCCTCATCTTTATCGAGTAAGTCTTCTAAAGTCGGAGTTGCGACGCTGTGCTTTGTCGCGACCTTTTTAAAATGATTAATAATATCTACAGCTTTTTCGCCAGATCGTATCTTGCCCATCCAATGCAAAAAACCTTCGGTATGCTCATCTACATCCTCATCTAGGATGTTTTTATAGATATCAATTATAAGCTCCTCAGCTTTCAGACCATCTGGCGGGGAATATTCTGGATCGAATTCTTTTTTTGTTTGAGAGTAGTCATAATCAACCTCTGGCATACTGTCAATAATGTCCTCTAATAGTCCCCCTATAACCTCAATTGAGAAATTGTCTTCTACCCAAGCTCTAGCTTTCTCCCCTAAGCGGCTGCGCTCATCGATTGGCATATCGTAGACTTGCTGCAAACGCTCTAGGATTGATTCTGGGCATGTAGAGGCTTTGATAAACTGGGTTCCCGGCTCGCGGTATTCGTTCCAAGCTAGAGGTAGCCCTGCGCTCTCCTCAGTGCAATTATCCTCGCCGCATGAGTAATTTGTTACCAAGGTAATCAATTCTGCTAACTTCGCCTCTTGAATAGGCAGTTCTTGACCACCGCTTGTAAAAGGGTGGCAATAAACATCCATAAGGTTGTAGATTTCATTCAACTGAGCCTCATTTACGCCAGCTGTCGTGCTTGCTGTGTTGCAACTACCATCACTATTACATACTTGGCATTTTAATTGTTGGCCGATAAAATTACGAACGGAATAAGTTCCGCATTGATCACAAACGTAAGTAGTTAATATGTCTCGATTATCTACGCCCTTCTCTTTAATCAGTTTTTGGATATCCCACCCTTCGGCCCAATTGGTGTGTAGCAATAATTTGGCTTTCGATTGGGGATTTTTTTCTTTAAAAAGCTTAAAACCCTCTAGCATGTTTGGCACTGATTTTCTTAGTTGATTCCTAAAAACAAAACCAATAATAAATTCATCAGTCACCCCGTGTGCCGCTCTCAGTCTCTCTCTATCTTCATCGGACAATTTGTGAAAATCATCAGTATTTAATGACCCCCTTAGCGTTTTAATGTGGTCGTAACCAATTTCGCGCATCGCTTTTTCTGCGAAACTAGCCCAAACATAATAATTCTTAATTTTTGGAGCGTATTGAATTGCTTGTGGCAAAATAGGTAAACTATCGAGAGTTGTCCAAACCATACTATTCACCTTATTCCACCAAGGTTTGTGATGGAAGTTATTAAACGCCCAGATATCTTCTATCCCAATATAAACATCAGGCTTGAATTCTTTTACAACTCTATCGACAGCGCTGAAACCATAACCTTCTGCTCTCCGCTTCTCCTGATCCATTCCTTGTAATTTGGCAGGCTCTGGTAAAGACCCTCTACATTCCCAAGGCATTAATTTGGTTTTTGGATCATCCCAACGTAATCCGTTAGCTAATTCAAATAGTTCGTATTTGCCGGTATCTTGTAGATACCGCAAGATATTCTTCTTGTGTTTACCAAATCCTGTGAATGCTTTACAAAAATTGGAATGAATTAAAACTTTCTTCATGATCCGGCTTTCATTTTTTCGTTTCTTTGAAAGCGCCAAGCATACAGCTCTTGAAGGAAGAATTTAAGAAATTCAAGTAGCGCATAAGATTCTGACATCTCAATGCCGATACTAAATTTATTAGTCGAGTTTCGAATCACACCAAATGAAAAAGCCTTGTCTCCATTTTTCTTGGAGTAAGGCTTGAAGGATATGCTCGTCCGGTTATCTTCAAACGAATGGAAAGCGGAAAAGACTGTGTAGTTTTCAATCGCGTTAATAATACCACCGATCTCCATCTCGTTCATTTTAATTGAGATAGAGGTCTCTGGGTTTTTCGCATTATTGGAAAATGATCCGGTTTTCTTTTTGCTATCCCACGAATACTGCTTAACAGCGCGAACAAAAACACATGGCTCTCCACTGGGTTTCGCAAATCCTAGATCGAAACTAAATGCGGCCCCGGCGTTCCTTGAGTTAGGTTTGTAAAGCTTGACAATCATACCAGATAATAAGGTATGAGGGTGTTAATTCTATAAATTAATCTCTTGGTCCCTGTTCTAAAACGGGTTCTGTAATATTCCTCCGAATAAACTCTTTATGTTCCTTGAAAATGGGTATTTTACACATCCTTTCGTAAGCTAATGAGAACTCGTCAATGATGCGCAATATTTCATATGGCCGCTGAGACTCATAAAGGTAAACCTCTTTAAGGTATCTAAAGACATAAGACAGCGCTTTCTTGGCTAGCTCCAGTTGGTAAAACTGCTGATATAGATTCCAATCAAAAGGTATGTCAAGAGACTCTGAAATTTCTTTAACAAAGGTTCTTTCTTTTTGTTTTCCAATGCTGAAGGATATGATCATGTTAGCCAGATCCGCGAACGCATGACCATTACTCAAATGCCTCAAGTCGTCGAAATGCATAACGCCCCTATCAATAAAAATGTGGCTTGGATTCGTGTCAGACAAGACGCAGCCAGTTTCTATGTCAATTAAGTTTTTGTGTTTCGTTTTAATTTCATTTTTAAGGCCATTCACAATGCTTTGAATTTTTGTGAAATCAGAATGGCCATTAATTGCCGCGATTTGATCGGACCCCATGTAGTCATTTAAATTGAAACGATCTAGGAATTCATTGATTGAAACAATATAAGAGACATCTTGCTTGCCCGAATAATGCAGGCTTTTATACGCTTTTATAAAAGGCCTTATCGACTCGATGAGTTGAGACCTACCAATCTCCATAATCGCCTCACCATGATGGAACTCGCATAGTAGATAAAGAATCTTGTCACCGATTTTAAGAACTCCGCCGTCAATATATTTTGGGGTATGAGGATTATTAAGTTCTTTTGTGTTTTTGATTTCCCTTAAGAAAAGATCGTCTTCATGATTAAAAGAAAACTTCAGAGAGTATGGTTTACCCGCTGAAGTAATTTTATACATGTCGTAATGGTCGCCAGCCTCAACTAAATCAAGCTTGTCAATACTAATGTCGCTGCCACTTTTTTTTACGATGGTTTTAATGAGTTTTAATTCCGAGTCTGAAGGACCGCTTGGAATCGGCATCGTGTATAGGCGGTTATTAAATATTGATTTTAATTTCATGGGGGAAAGGAAAACGACCTACGCATAACTAAGGTTATATGAATTTAATAACATAACACTCATCACGTCATAACTTAGCTGATACGTAGGTCGAAAAATTGCTGCAGCACTCTCACTACAGTCACGCGTTAGGCAGGGTCTCGGTCGTGTCCCCTTACTTTAACGAAGCCTAAACACTGCCAATTATACAAGCTTGGATCTTGACTCCTTTGAGGCTGGTTTTCGCAAATTTACGGTAACGCTTTTCATTTCGGTCATAGACATTGACATAGTTATTGGTCTCTCGTTGGAACTGCGCGTTCAAAACTTCACCCTGTTTGGTGTATAGGCCAAAGAACCGTCCTTGGGAATTTCGCATTGCTTTAAGTAATTTATTGTTCATCAAGGTAATCTTAAGAAATACTTAGCTCTTTGTCAACAATATTCAGAGATATTTTGGATGTTTTTTTGTTTTCGATGATAAACTTGGCGATTGGTGTTTGAATCTCTTTCTTCACCAGCGCCTTGACACTTCTTGCATGGAGGTTCTTTGATTTAATTTTATTTAAAATTAGATCTGTTACGCGCTCTTTATAACGAACGGAAACCTTTCTTTTCTTTAACCTTTCTGTGATAAAGGATATTTCCTTACTGATGATGCTTCTCATTACTTCGTCTCCAAGTTCGTCAAAAACATGAATACTGTTGATGCGGGAAATTAATTCGGGCCTCAGAGTCTTTTTCAGCGCCTTTTGGTAAATTTCAGCATCCTCTTCCTTATCGTCCACAAACCCCATAGAGCGGCCTACAGTGTCGCTGTTGCCTATGTTCGTGGTTAAGACTACGACGCTTTTTGAAAAGTCTATTTTCCTGTTTAAATTATCTGAAACGTAACCTTCATCTAGTAAGTGGAGCAGTAAGTCTAAAATCTTTGGATCAGCCTTCTCTATTTCATCGAATAGAACAACGGCATTAGGATTGCTCCTTACGAACTCAGTGAGTAGCCCTCCTTCATCATAACCAACATAACCTGCGTTCGCCCCAATAAGCTTTGCGATACCAGTCTTATCTTGATACTCGCCCATATTGATCTGAATGAAGGCTCTGTCGCTGCCGTAGAAATATTTCGCGATATTCTTAGCTGTATGTGTTTTGCCTACGCTGGTGGGACCAACGAACAGAAAATTAGCCAGCGGCTTGTTAGGATCGTTCAGTCCGACCTTCGCGCAAGAGAGGTGTTCATAAACATCATCAATCACTTTATCCTGCCCAAAGATTTCCTTTTTCATTTTGTTTTTAAACAGAGAGAAATTACGATTCGTCTCGCCAATAATTTTCTTGGGAATGCCACTTTTACTTTCAAAGATCTCTAAAATATCGTCGTTAGAAACTGTAACTTTTTTACGATCAGTAGAAGAAAACTCCGTCAAGCATTTGATGTAATCCTTCACGGCCTCCTCCACTCTCGCTGCATCAGGTTCTTCTGTAATCAGTTTCGTGAATTTGTCTTTCATCTCCGTAATGTGATCGGGGACAGTGTCGGCTTTAATTTTCACCCTTGCGCCCACCTGATCAATAACGTCGAAAGCTTTATCTGGAAACTTTTTGTTTGAAAGGTAAGTTTCGCAATGATCTAATATTGTCTCAATGTTTCTTTTAGAGAATTTAACGCCGTGGAATTCCTCGTAATAAGGAGTCGCGAATTCAAGCATTTCCCTTGTTTTATCTTTAGATGGCTCGTTGACTTCTACTTTATCAAACCGTCTATTGAAGGCGGAACTCTTCTCAAACACCTCTTTGTATTCTTTTGTTGTTGTGGCTCCAATACACTTGATGCTGCCTCTCGCCAGCGCTGGTTTCAGCATATTCGATGCGTCCATACCGTTCTCGTTAGAGTTGCCAGCTCCGATCACTGTGTGTATTTCGTCAAAGAACAGAATTGTATTATCGACTTTTTCCACTTGTTTGATTAAATTGTCAAACCTCTCTTCGAATTGGCCTCTGTATTGAGTGCCAGCTAGCATACTTGCTACGTCCACAGATAGAATCCGATACATAGACATATAAGTAGGCACTTGATCCATTACGATTTTCTGAACCAACCCCTCAACGATGGCTGTTTTCCCAACTCCTGCATCACCAACCAGCAAGACGTTGCTTTTACCTTTTTTAGATAGAACTTCGATCATCTCTGCGATTTCCTCATCACGCGCAACCACTGGAGGTAAATTCTTAATAAAAACTTCTTGGTTCATATTCACGCAATATTTAATAGTCGATCTTAACTCGTCAAAGCCCTCTAAAACATCTTCCTCGGAGAAATCTAAATCATTCGAATTTTTACTGGAGCAATCAGAAAATGGATCTGAATCAAAAATCAACTCTTCAATCACCGCATTCAATTCATTGAGTTCTGGATTCTGCTCGATGAGGCGCTCCACGAATGGCGAGTGACAATCAAGTATAGTCTTGATGAGATGTTCGACTCCAACAAAGTGATCTTCGTTGATTTCAGCTAAATCCTTAGAGGAATCAATCAAGTTATGAACCTCTTTATCCCATTCGATATCTCCAATTATCTCTTGATCCGTAAAGAAACCTTCTGACTCTATTTTTTTAAAAGCTTTAACAAAGTCTTTCGGGCCGTAAGTAACGTTCCTATTTTGAAAAAACAACTCGTATCTCTCAGACAGATTAGTAAGGCATCCATAAAACAGATGGGATTCTCTGACTATCGAATGGCTATTAGCTTCCGCAAAAGACTCGGCGTCTTTTAAAGCCTTCTTTGCTTTTGGGGTCAGATTGTATTCTGTGATTGGTATTTTCATTTTTTACTTGAGTTGAGAAAGCTTCATATAGATTTTGTCTTTCAGCGAAGTGATGCTATTGATAAAGATAATCCCATCTCCTTTTACACCTGTAATGATCACTACATCATCTTTGCTAGGTAGTTTTTTACCAGAGTTTAGGTAGTCTGTCAATTTTGTTTCTCGCGAGCTATCTATTAACAGGCCGTTTATCACTCCTTTTTCGTCATGCAATTCGAAACGTGCATATTTATTACCGCTCTGGCTCGTCCTGCTCATCACATCTACCAGAGACCCGACGAACTTAATGTTAGCTCTCTCTCCGCGCTCTTTTACAGTATCGGAACACATGAAGTCCCCTTGGTTACTAAAGATCTCGCGGATATTATGAGAGTAGCTGTAGCCTAGCAGTTGCTGCTCAAAATACCAGTTGGCATATTTAATGGATTTTTTGTTTAGATCGAAAATATTTTTGTAGGGTTCAAACTTCTTCTTAAACGAATTGAAGCGCCGTTCATTCATTAGCTTCTTATTATCATCCCCTACCATTTCATTTTTAATCCCAGTTGCGATACTCTCTAGGATATCATAATTGAATCTAGGACCGAGTTCGATGAAGTTCCTTTTCTCACGGTCAGTCAGAGTGTTAAACGTTTGAGCTTCTAAAACCAATCGGCAGCGGTTGATCTCTACAAAAGAATCTAGTAACCCTGCCTGAATCAATGAAGACAGAACTCCAATATTCAAACCAGCTTGTTTAGCTGCCATAAATACTTCATACTTATTCGCGAACGCACCCTCTCTGAATTCAACCAGAGCAAGAAGAGCTTTCTCAGAGACTCCTTTAATAGAATTCAAACCATACCTAATATTCTTACCTTCGATTTTAAAGTCGATACTTGATTTATTGAGATCTGGCTGAAGCAATTTGATATCAAAATGCGCAAGCTCTTGCGTTATCTTGGAGATTTCGTCGTGCGGATTAGGCTCAAACTGCGTATATTTCAGAAGACTTAAGAAGAACTCCTGTGGATGCATAAACTTAAGATATACAGTGATGGCTGCTAGGTAGGCATAACTAATAGAGTGAGAATTCGATGTTACTAGCCCTTCGGCGTAAAAGTTATGGTCTTTATGATCTACTTCGAAATCAATAGTTGGTTGCTTCCCTAGCGACTTAAAAGATTTAATTTTTGTAGTTTGCATGTTAAAATTTCTTCAAATTGTTTATTGTTGATCTCTTTTTCCCAAAGTTCCAATACACATGATTTCGTAATCATTACCGATAATATCTCGAATCGGGTGCATTTTAAGATCGTGAGCGCATAAGAATTTATGATCCATCGAACATTTTACAATGCTTCCATCTTGCATTTCAAATTCAAATAATTCACGCTCACTTTTTATTATATCAATAACTTCGACTAATTGATCGCAATCGTTATCTACATCGTAAGCAAGGATTGAGTCTCCTTTTTTAATCTTAAACATTTCTACTGGACCCGATAAGCCTTCGACTAGAGTGTCCAAACTCATGCATTTATTAAAACTGTAATTTGCTGAGTCTTCAGCAACCTTCCACAACAACTCTCCAATTTGCGGGTCAAGATTATTTTCTTTGATCTTGTCTTCAATTTTAGCCCTCCAAATAGGCATCTGATCCACTTTCTTCTTACCGACAATACGCCTGAGTTGTTCAGAGTCATCCAGACTGAATCCGACCTTCACAGCCATTTTCATCAACTGCTCTTGATACAACGGGATTCCTCCTGTATAGCTCAATACATCGTCGAAGAACTCATGGGTAGATTGAAAATCTCCAGTCCTGACGTAATCCGCGTAATTCTCTTTAAAGTCCAAAGCTCCGGGTCTTGCGATAGCGACTACAGCGGAAAGCTGCTCTATATTTTGAGGGGCGACCTGCTGACACACGCTGAAGTTCGTGTCAGCCTCGATTTGAAACAGTCCCTGTGGAGATTTTAAACAAGATAAGGCAGCATAGACGCGAGGATCTTCAGGGTTTACGTCATCAATCTCGATTCCGAGTTGTTTGCAAACATCATTTGCCACAGAAAGTGTGCGCAACCCAAGGATATCAAACTTAACACTAAGGCTAGCCACGTCATCCATGTCATAACCAGAAATTAAAGATCCATCTTTTGTTTTCTGGAGTGGCATGATATCATCCTGATTGTAATAACTGATAGAGATACCAGAAGGATGAACGCCAGTGTTTTTAATCAAGCCCTCAATCTTCTGAGCGATCTTATAGACTTTTGGATTGTCTTCAGCATGTTTCTTGAAGCTCTCGCTCTCACTAAAAGCCGCATCAAGTTTTGCTACTTTACCAAAGTGTTTTGGAATACTGTCGCTAATCAAGTTGACTTCTGTCTCTGATAGACCTCCTACAATCTTCCCGCTCTCCTTCATGCAGAGTTTACTGCTGAGGGTATTTAGCGTTAAGATCTTTGACGTTTTGCCTTTATACTTCTTCTCAATATAGGATAGAACTTCAGCGCGGCGATCATAGCTAATATCATTATCGATATCAGCCAACAAAGAACCGTCGAGAAAAACTTCTCCGTTATGCTCAATTTTTCTGGCTCTGCTTTTAGAGACGAATCTCTCAAAAAATAATTCATATTTTATAGGATCGATGTTTGTTACTCCAAGTAGGTAAAGAATTAAGCTTCCAGCCGCTGAACCTCGACCAGCGCCAGTTGGGATTTTATTGCTCTTGCAGAAACTGATTACGTCCCAATTCAAAAGAATGTAATCAACAAAACCAAGCTCTTCAAAGACTTTTAACTCCATCTTGGCGCGATCATAATAATCGTCCTTATTCTCTAGCTTGGTAATGCCCCTCTCCCGTAAACCCTTGCGGCTTAATTGGGTTAGGATATCGTAGCTAGAGCTGTCGGCTGCAAGGCTAAGATTTAATAAGTCTCTTTCTGGGATTTTAATTTCCGGCAATTTAACGCCGACTGGAAAAGGTGTTGTGTATCTCATAGTTCAATATCGAAGAGCTGTTTGCGAAAAACTTTAAAATTCATTTCGATGTCATAAAGTGCGCAATGAAGCTTGTTAGGATCATGATCAATACTGTATTTTTTGAGTAACGAAGCTTGGCTGCTTTTAAGGCCGCGCTCTCTATAATTAGACCATCCATATTGCCAGTAGATAAAATTATCATAATCCACAGGGGCTTCTTTAGCAATGGCTTTCGCTACGGCATTCGTATCGATAATACGATCTACGTATGAATAATCTGAACCAAGCCCAATCAACTTACGCCAGATATTCACCATGTAAACATCAAACCCCAAAAGATTATGCCCAACGATCTTGTAAGAATCGTCGTAAAGATATTTGGAAAATAGATTCCAGATATCAACCGGATCTTCTGAATTCCTTTCGTAAAAGCGCTTGTCAAATCCTGTAATGCGTGCAGCGTCAGGAGACACGTCTAGGTCTTCCCAGAAAATCAACTTGTCGAATTTCTCAATAATTAAGCCTCCTTCAGCGACGGCCCAAGCTATTTGCCAAGGTTTTGATTTGATCAAGTTTAAACCTTCGGTTTCGGTGTCGAAGATAAGGTATTTTTGCTTCTTATTAAAGCGTAATAGTGATTCGTTCATATGTCGATCCTTGTGATTAAAAAGCTAAAGAGAGTGAATGGGCATGTAAGCTGTTCCGTTTTCCATATATTCAACCGCGTTCTATAAAACTTACAAAATCTACAATGTAGATTTTTGTTTATTTACTCATTCATCGACAGGCTGAACCAAACAAGTGATATGTTTAGTTGAACTCCTATCTCCAGAGTCGTTAATTCCCGCAGAACTTGCGGTATAAAGTTGTTTCAAATTGATGTTTTATTTAGCAATTTGAGTGTTAAATGATTCCATTGAAAATTCATCACTTCCAAAATGATTTAAATTCGGACTGGATAATGTCGCTAACCTTCCAAAACCTCTATTGCACAGAATTTTGTAAGTCTGAAACGCTTCGACATCCTCCTTGTTTTTATAACAGACCGTCTTCACTTGAGACATATTATGCTTCCCATTGGTGTATTGAGCAATCTTTTTTTTCAGCAAATGGTCAAACGGGAGATTATTATCCTCAAACCAAAACCGAGCATTCAGCCCGTTAAGATCAGGAATACAATTCTTAAGGAAGAAGTTGTTATTATGGATGAAGCTGTCATAAAATGGGACAATAAACAAAAGATGATCATTATCCCAATAGGTTTTTAATGATGCGTAATCAATCTTGCCGTTACCTTCCACGAAGGCAAGGGAATAAATCTTATTGAGCAACCTGCAACCCTCGTCATCGCGAGCAAAAATGATGGATTGGTGATCTGAAGACGAATCTTCAATGGAAAGATCATTACAGAAAGTAAGCCTAACTCCATACATTAGATTCAGTCCGTTATCGCGACAAGCTTTGAAAGCTTTCATAAAACTCGTGAGATTATCTTCTACTAAGATGACATCTTTAATTCCGTTATTAAGGCATATTTCAATAATTGAATCAGCGCCAGAAGCTTCTGAATCCTTATCTATAGTTAGGACGCTTTTGCCAATCGAGTATGTTGATCTGAAAACAGGTGTTACCATACTGAGACTTTAAATCGGATCAGTCTTGCTGTCAACTAAATAGCGTATTTTTTTCATTAAAACATCCTTACCGTCGGTAAAAAGCTCCTGAAGTAGTCCCAATGCGAGATCCACACACACCACTGAACTTAGGAGGAATGCAAAGGCTGGTCACGAATAATGTGTCTCCACGCATTGGTAATTCGCGCTGCAGTCGCACTTGACATTCTCATCCCAACCCAAGGCATGATCTGCTGCGGTTCTATATGCTCTCTTAGTGTCTTCTAATGTGAATTTATATTTCATAGACATGTTGGAAATGTATCACACTCTTGGACACATTACCAGAGATTTTTTTTGAATTTTCGACAATCCATTTTCTCTGTTCTGCTGTAAATTCCAGTCTTCGTAAACATATCGCTTCGCTCCCACTAGAGCGTAGTATTTAGCTTCGCAGTGGTTCAGCTTCGGCGTTATCCTTCACAGGAGGCGCAGTTCATAATTGAACGCGATAATTCTTGGCTAGGATTAGCGCTCCTCTGATAATAATAACTCTTTAGGCCTAATTCCCATCCTAAGATCATCAATTGACTAACCTCTCTTGCTGGAGCTTCAGGCGGAACCATCAAATTTAAAGACTGTCCCTGATCAATATATTTCTGCCTTTGAGATGCTTGAATTACAATTTCTTTTTGTGAAATCTCACCAAAGGTTTTAAAAACATCCTTCTCGTCTTGTGTCATAAAGCTTAAGTGTTGAACAGAGCCGCCATGAGTTAAAATGGACCGCCAAGTTTCGTCGTTATCCATTCCTTTCAACTCTAAAAACTCCTTTAAATGCGGATTCCGGTAAGTAAATTTCCCTTTAGCTAAACCCTTTACAAAGTAATTTGAATTAAGAGGCTCGATAGATGGAGAGATCTGACCAAGAATAAACGAACTACTTGTAGTAGGGGCTATTGCAAGCGTGGTTGTATTGCGTCTACCATACCCTTTCAAGTGTGCTGGTTCTCCGAGTCTGAACCCAAGGGATTCAGTCGCCTCGTCAGATGATTTCTTTATTGTTTTAAAGATTTCATTGTTCAGTATTTTGGCTTCTAAACTTTCAAAACTTAACATTTTGCTCTGTAGTAATGAGTGCCAACCCAAAACACCCATACCGAGCGCACGGTGACGTTTCGCAAAATCGTGAGAAGGTTCCATGAAGGGAATGTTTTCAGTTTTCTGGATATACTCCTCCATCACGGCGTCAAGAAAATAGACGAGCGTTTCAACAGCGTCTGTTTTCACGATCTCATCCCAATGTAGAAGATTAAGAGATGATAAACAACAAACAAAAGATTCATCGGCTGTTGAAGGAAGCATAATTTCTGAGCAGTTTGATGTAACGATTCCATTACAAACCCAGAGATGCTCATCGCTATCGACTTTAACGCAGTAGACATTTTCATTTGGAATTTGACGGATTGACTTCACCTTGTGAAACTTTTTTGAGTTGTCTCTATAATTTCTAGTTAAGTTAACGCCTTTCCTGCTTAAAAATCCAGTGTTATCATTAAAAATGATTCCGTCATTTTTACTTCCAGTCACCAATCTGTAAATATTCTTGGTGTTATATAATTTTTCACCGCCCTTTCCGTCAGGAAGAAGTGTTTTTCCGGCTTTTCTCATTAAACTCAATGATGAGTTAATTCCTAAATTAGTCAACAAAATTTGTAACTCCTTCAAAAAGGATTTGTTAATGTTTGCAATGCTTAAGTAAAGTGGTTCTCCCGCACTATTACTTAATCTCGCCGTCCCATCGGAATAATAAAGACCTCTAACATATTGCCATTGGGTAGCTTCATTTGCCGACCAAATCCAGTCAGGAATGTATCCTTTTTCAAAATTCAAAGCTTTCTTACATGCTTTTCCGCCGAGTCTTTTTTTCTTAACAGTGCTATGTGCTGTGTTACAATTAACAAAGTTTGGCTTGTCATATTTTGGGCCAAATTTACCAATTTGAGTGTCATATTTTTCACAAACATAATCATGAGACTCTTTAATTTCGTCAAGTAGATCAAAATCATTTTCCCAAACATCAAAGTAAATCATATCTTTATGTTGCGTTCCATCAGCCTGATACATTCCAAGTAAAAATGCTTCTTTCTGCATATTATTCTTACCGAACAAACCTCTCTTATTCTGAAATTCTACTTTACTACCAATCTTGAGATCTTTAGCCTCAACCATACCATCTTTGGTTGAGATTTTATGGTATGGAGTAATTTTATGAGTCATTCCGTTCTCTAACTCAATCTTAATAACTTCAGCGTTTTCCTCAATAAGAGTCATAGGAGAAGATTTGACAGTCTTTTGGTTATCAAACAAAGTAAGTTCGCCACCTTCTTCATAAAGCTCTTTAACAGTCAGTAAACCTCTATCAGAGACTACCCTCTGATCTCCGGTTACACAGAGATTTGACGCATGGATCGTTTTGTTTTGATCCCTATAATGTTTTGGTGCTTGATTATTGGCATTATCCTTAAACATAATATATGGATAGCCCGTCTCAAAACGCTTTTTAATAATCTGTCCCCATAAAGATCTTTTCTCTGGATCACCGTCAATCATCGATTGCATCCATTCGTCTGTGATTGTTACTCCAAACGACATCTCCTGAATGGCATTTCCTTCTTTTCGGATGCGAAGGAATTCTTGGATATCGCTATGATCGATAGGGAGATAGGCCGCAAAACTACCGCGCCTCACATTACTCTGTGAAACAACGGATGTTACCGTATCAAAAAGCTCCATGAAATGAACAGGACCAGATGATGAACCTCCAGCTGAAATACTTTCCCCCCTACCTCTAAGGTCTCCAAAATAAGCTGATGTCCCAGAACCATGCTTTGTTTGCATTCCCACTTCGCACTGCTTCTCTAAAATTGACTCCATTGTATCAGCAATATAAACACCGTTACATGAGATAGGCAATCCCCTTTCTCTTCCAAAGTTAGCCCACACGGGGCTCGAAAGAGAATAAAAACCCCTCGCCATATACCCTTCGAATTTCTCAGCAAACCCATCAATATTAAGATGTCTTTCGGCGGCTTGGGCAATATCCCATACTCTTTGTGTCGCAGTTTCTCCCTCCTCCAAGTAACCAGATTTTAGGAATTGGATAGACTCTTTATTAAGCCAGTAATATTTTTTCATATTTTAAAATAAGTCTTCAGCATTAAAGGTCTGAGAATTCTTTGAGTATTCAACAGGCCGCGAGTGAAAAAAATCTGTGGCGTTATTGCCAAGTAGTTCTTCGTCGAACCATATTGTATCCCTAAGTAGGTCTTTGTCAATTCTAAAAGCTGATTCAAAGCCGATTTTATCTAGTGAATCATTAATTCTATTTTTAATGAACTCCTTAAGGATGTCCTTATTGAGTCCCGATTTATTAAAGTCGCCAACCATCCAATCAACAATCTTCGACTCAGCCATAAAAGCCTCTTGCGCTTCATGAATAATGCGCTCTTCCAGTTCTTCGTCAAACAGCTCTGGATGCTCGTCGCGGATTACATTGATTAGCTTCATGCCGACAAGAGCGTGAATAGCTTCCTCGTTACGGGTGTAATTAACCTGTTGCCCAGTATCTTTTAAGACGTTCCTGTAGCGGTTGAACCAGTTTACGATATAGAACTGAGAAAACAGGGATACATTCTCAACGAAAAGAGTAAACAAAATAAGAGCATAGACATACTGCTTTTTCGAATCTTTGTAAAAGCGATGGGTATATTTACGTAGATACTTTACGCGACCGTCAATAAAGTCAAGCTTGAGGTTGTCTTCGAAGACTGACTCAAGCCCCAGAACTTTCAGCAGTCTCTCGTAAGCGTTATTATGGATTACCTCGACGTTCGCCATTACATAGCCTAAGTCAGACAATGATGGGTGAGGTAAGTTGTCGCCTAATTTAGCCCAAAATTTCTTTACCGCGACTTCAATCTGCCCAATCGCAGAAAGAGTTCTAATGATCATCTCTCTTTCGTCGTCATTTAGATTAACGTTAAAATCTTGAATGTCGCTACTAAAGCTGAACTCTTTATCCGTCCAGAAACCGTTGTGCATAGCTTCGATAAAATCTTGCGCCCAAGGGTAGTGATCCGGCTTTCTTGAAATCTGTTCTTTGAAAATCATATTGGATAGTAATTACACCTTACTCGGAATTGTTTCTTCGGTCGAGCGAAAATATAATAAAATTTTAGGCTTGACACGAAAAGCAACGAGAATATAATAAACGAGAACGAAGAAAGAAAGCGTGAGGAACGTTGCCCCTTTCAGCAATCGTTGATAGTTTACAATAGCCCTTACTGTAAAAGATAACGGTTTTAAATCCATTTTAAATGTTATCGTCATTTCGCAGAAATTACGATATAGCGACAAAAGAAAGCGCCAAGACCACTAGGATACGATATCCGAAATAGTAGACGCTCTTAGAACGTCTGCGACATCACTAACGTAGGTTAAAAAATAAACGCTTAAATCTCGTTGCTTATTGACATTTTCTGCAAAAATGACAAAAATATAACATGGAAGATCAAGAATTGATTCACAAAGTTAAACAGGAGGCGGATGACGATTCCCTGTTAGAGTTAATCGATAGGCATTCAGGCGTTTATCTCACGATGGTAGACCGATACCTATCTGGAGCCTCTAATTCAAGCGAACGAAATGATTTTATTGAAAATAAGCTCCTTGCTATTTACAATACCGTGTTACAGTTCGACCCGAGTAGAAATGCTAAGTTCCCGACTTATTTAGCTAACTCTACAAGATGGAGCTGTCTAAATTCGCTAACCCGCAAAAAGAAGGTGAAGGAATCTAGCCTCGATGAAATAAACAAAGGAAGAGAACCAAGGACCGACGATCTCTTCGTTGGTATTGAAGAAGATGAGGCTCTTTTTTTGTTTAAAGATTTTGTAGAGAACAGTTGCGATAAGAAAACGAAAAAGATCATTGACATGCGTTACAACGAATGCTTTAATAGGTCAACGCCTTGGGTGAGGATAGCTGCGGAAGTAGGTATGAGCATCCAAGGGGTAATCAACATCCATAATCGGTGTATTGCCGATTTTAAGAAAAACAAAAAATATGTATAACACAATTACAGCAGTAGCGTATCTGGTGCGCGATCCAGAAATTCGGACCACAACCGGAGGTAAAAAAGTAGTTTCACTACGAGTCGGCATTTCGCCGTCACGGGCGAAGACAAAATGCTTTATCGATGTGGAGTATTGGGATAAGACAGCGGAAATCGCTGCCGAGTATCTAAATAAAGGACGGGAGTTCCTATTCACGGGGGAACTCTCAATGGACTCATGGGAAAAAGATGGTGAGAAGAAAACTAAGTATTTTATCCGAGGACGGGAACTTCAGTTCTTGAATAGCGGGAAAAAGGATGATGATAAAGACGCGCCAGACGGCGGAGGTGGAGAACCTGCCTCCTCAGGCGGCGCGGCAACCAATTCTGATGCTGACGATATTCCTTTTTAAATGAAAATTTTACTAGAAGCGCCATTTAACTCACTTAGCCTTGGGAATGTTAGCTACAATTTCTTCCGCGAGCTAATGAAGAAAGGGCATGATGTAGCTATTTGGCCTTCTGGTAAGGTCGATATTGCAGCTTTCAATCCTCCTGAAGAACTCAAACAGCAGATTCAGCACGGAATCAATGAACGTTACGCTTTTTTAAACAGTGATATTCCTGCAATTAAAGTTTGGCATTTAAACGGTGCGGAAAACAGAAAAAACGAAAAGCAATTTCTATACACTTTCTATGAATGCAATCAACCTACGAAGGTAGAGCAGACTCTTAGTGACGCGCAAACTCAAACTTTTTTCAGCTCTAGTTGTGCTGCGGGTATGTTTGGCGGTTTATTTATTCCATTAGGTTTCGATAGCGATTTCCATGTCACCCCTGAAAAACATTTAGAGGGTGTGGTTCACTTCGGGCTTATGGGTAAATTTGAACATAGAAAACATACGTCTAAAATCATTAAGACTTGGCTGAAGAAATACGGGAATAACCCTAAGTATCAATTATCCTGCTTGATACATAACCCATTTTACAAAGCGGATCAAATGCGGGCTCAAATTACCGCGATTTTGGGCGGTGAGCATTATTCGAACATCAACTTTCTTCCATTCTTGGAAACAAACGAAGAGGTTAATGAGTTCTTAAATGCAGTTGATATCGATCTTACTGGTTTGTCTGGGGCTGAAGGTTGGAATTTGCCGTCTTTTAACGCTACCTGCCTTGGGAAATGGAGCGTCGTCTTGAATAAAACTTCACATATTGACTGGGCAACTTGTGAAAATTCTATCCTCGTTCCTTCGTCAGGCGAGGTGAGCGCTTACGATGAAATTTTCTTCAAAAAGGGCTCAATGTTTAACCAAGGAACATTTTATGATTGGGATGAAGATACAGTAATTTCCGCAATGGAATTGGCTGAAAAAAAAGTTGGACACATCAACCAAGATGGATTAATACTAGGAAAGGAAATGACATACTCAAATACAGTAGACCAGATACTTAAGTATCTCTAAACATTTTGAATTGTTATCCAATTTTATTACGAACGACTATGCATATCCATGAATTTGAAAGCCACGAACTAAGGAGAATCATATTTGGTAAAGATGCGTTCCGTAAATGCCCAGCGTGTGACAATGAAGGACGGTTGTATTGGGACGAAAACTGATGTCCAGCACGACCGCCTCCATTGCCAGAATGGGGCGACAACTACGATAGCGCGGATTGTGAGCAATGTAATGGTCTTGGCTATAATCTTTTCCCTGCGAACGTCTGTGAGCAGGCATCGCGGAGCGATTGACCTGCCTCCCATTGTTCTCTTTCTGAATTATTTTAACCTTTTATGCGATTGATTATTGACAACGGGAATCAAATAGGCGAAGCTACGCACATGACTGAGACAACAACATACACAAAGGGGCAGGAAATCAAAAATGGAAACGGCAAGTCCGTCGTAGTGGTTCGCCCTACGGAATTCGGTGCTATCGTGAAAAACGGTGGCGAAGTCTGGGCCGGGACTTGGGCGATGACCTTTAACCAACTTCAAAAATGGGAAAGTTAAGGGGCGGCAAGCGCAAGGGAGTGTGGTGGTGATCTTTACAGCGAGCGTCCAAGGTGACTCGCGACCGTCCGAAAATCAAGCGTCTTCGCTGCCGGAAACGCCCGACACAACCACGAACTCCAGCAGCGGTGAAGCGTCGAGTCCACCGTCTTGTTAGGGCTTCTTCGTTTTAACCTTAAACTTTTCAATAGCCCGATCAACTTTCTCAGTAGAATCAGCAATGTAAACAATAGTCCAAAGAGGCTTCCCACTCATCATATTTTCACATGAATTCGTGAGAGCATCACGTAAAGTAGTTACGTGAAACAAATCAGAATCCTTATTATATTCAGCAACCCAAAAATTATCAAAATCAGTCATGAAAGTATTAGAAAAACAAATCCTAGTAGTAAAAGAAGAAGAATACGAATCAACCTTCACAGAGAGGTGTAGGTATCCCACCGTCCTTGTCGAGCAAAAAAATGGACATCTAGCCTTAGATAAGGCTCGCCATCTATTTTCTCGCCCTAACGACCAAGCTCTGTCATCAGAGCGAAGGGGAGATTGAACAGCAGCGACTTGTTATGGAAATTTTGATGCGCCAGCTAAAGAGCCTAATCAGCACCCCACTTGTGAGGGGAGATCAACGCGGCGGGAACTCACCCGACGAACCGTGGGCCTGTGATGGGCAGACGAACCGCGACAAGCAGCGACACAAGGCATCAATTCCATTCCATAACGCCTAGCTCTAGCACCGCGCTCTCGGCGCGGGCCGCAACACAATAAATCTATGAATCAGAAATCAGAAACGAAATCAAAGCGGGGCGCGGTTGACCAGCTACGACTTGTTCGGTGCTTCGTGTGCCGATCAAATGACACGCGCACACGTGAGGTATGGGAAGGGGACGAGAAGATCCAGAAGCACGGAATCTGGATTGAGTGCGAACAATGTGAAAGCCGTGGCCCGCGATGTGGAACAATGGAGGATGCGGTCGAAGAGTGGAACTCGACAACGGGTATCCATCGAGCCGCTACATCATTCCTAGCAGCCTCAACACTCCTCAATATCTCGCCACACGATTGGCCTACGCAACGATATTATCAGCGACGAAAGCGCGAGTTACAATCGGAGTTGGAATCAGTCACGGCTGATGGATGGTGCGAAAACGCCGAACATCCTATCTGATAAAGGGGGCGAAAACGCCGAACATCCTATCCGCTCCGCCGGGAAATCCCGCCGACATACTGGCGATGAGAGTAACGGCGGAGCTTCTTCACCGAACAGGGAAAATGATCAGCCGCCCTGCTAGGGGCCTGCTGTATCGAACTGTTCTAAATTTTAAAACGTTTAAATTATGCCGCAGAAGAAAATTAATAAGAAAAACATCCTAATCAGACTGGTCGATATACCTCCTCTCGGTAAGAGGATTTTTTATGCTAGGGAAATGAAACTCTTGAACACCTTATGCGAGCGTTATTCTTTGGAATTTATGGAGATCGTTGACTTCGGTAAGAAATTTGACTCACTGGCTTACTTGGTTAGTTATAAATTAAAACGCGCTTTGGATGTAAAGTTTAGGGCGTTCAATTATAAAGTTGACACAAACCGCTATCCAGAGTATTCTCTTGGTGAGAAGGTAGGGGAGGATGCGCCGACCTTACATAAACCAAAAAGTATTAAGGATTTTTTAGATGAGTAAAGAAGATAAACAAGATTCACAGGGGCTTTTAAAGGGATTTTTGAAAGCGAACAAAAGCGATCACTTTAATTTTGAGGAGGATATAGACTACAAGGTTTCCAGCGGATCTTTACAGTTTGACCTTCAGCTAGGAGGTGGTTTTGGGCCGGGACTTCATAGGTTTGTGGGTATGAACGAAGGAGGTAAGACTTCAGCAGGATTAGAGGTGATGAAAAACTTCCTGAAGATGCCAAAAGCAAAAGGTATCTACATTAAGGCGGAAGGTAGGTTGTCCCCAGAAATGCGGGCTAGGTCTGGTATTAATTTTGTTTTTAACGCTGATGACTGGGTAGATGGAACGTGTTTCGTATTTGAATCAAACATTTATGAGACAGTCGTCGACCTTTTGAGGCAGTTGATTACAAGCAATGAAGAGAAAATCAAATACAACTGCTTGCTGGATTCTGTCGATGGGTTGATCCTAAAAAATGACGCAGATAAAAGCTTCGATGATTGCGCTAAAATCGCAGGAGGGGCGGTTGTCGCTGCGACGTTCATGAAAAAGATGTCAATCGCACTTGCTAAGCGCGGACACATGGCTATCTTCATCTCGCAGGTCAGAGCGGATATTAAACTCGATCCATACAGCAAGGCTCCGATACGCCAAACTACAGCCACGGGAGGCAACGCTTTACTACACTTCGCCAACTGGATTGTTGAATTTGAGCCCCGATACAAAGGGGATATTATCCTGCAAAATCCCTCACTTAAAAAGATGGACCCCCAAAAGAATCCTCCTATCGGCCATTTCGCTAAGGTGACAATCAAAAAGTCTCCTAACGAAAAAACCAACATGACGATTTCATATCCAATCAGATACGGAAGAACTGGCGGCAAATCAATCTGGATTGAAAAAGAAATTGTAGATCTTCTACATGCTTGGGAATTCATCAGCAGGAAAAAGAATAGCGCTTGGATTGAATTCACAGAAGAGTTTTCAGAAATCTTAGAAGGCATAAATCTTGGCGACGACTTTTCTCTCCCCGAGAAAATCCAAGGAGAAAACAATCTTTTCAAATTCGTGGAAGATAATCCAAAATTAAGTAACTTCTTGATAAGTTACTTCAATCAGGCCATTCTGGAATTATCGTGAAATTCTATGATGCATTTGGAAAAGAGCGCAATCTTAAAAATCCCAAGAAGTATCTAATTGATTGGGAGGCTGGCAGTCGCAGCAAGTTCCAAAAGAGAATTAAAGATTTTCTTTACGATTACTGGCAGCACGATATAGTCTTTGAGGAGTTCCGTATAGTAGGAACCCGCATGTCGTTAGACTTTTACAATGCAAACAAAAAAATAGCAATTGAAGTGCAAGGCGCTCAACACTTGAGATTCGTCAAACACTTCCATAAAAACAGATTGAAATACCTACAACAAATTAAAAGAGACCAAAAAAAGATGGATTTCTGCGAATGCAATAGTATAGAATTCGTTGAGATATATCCCAAAGACGTTATTACGGCGTCTTTTTTCGAAGACCAAGAAATTTATTTATGAAAGAAGAACCATTTTCAATTCCAGATACATTAGTATCAAAGATATACGACCTATCCGGTGGGTCTGATAAATACAAAGGAGTTATCCTAGCTGTGACATCCGAAGATGGTAGTCCATTAATTTATTCAAGATTTGACTCCGCGATCATGGAGCTTGGATTGACTAAGGCTTTAGAGGGTTGGATTAAGAGGACTGATGACATGGAGGGTATTACAGATGATCTATAATTACGAATTAGAAAAACAACTATTGGCAGGATTGATCAAAGATCCCTCAAGCTTCATTGAGGTTAGTGATTTTATCGATACTAAGGATTTCTATTCAGAGAATAGCTCCTTGCATTCGACAATCTTTCGGGTGATTCAACAAGCTATTTCATCTGGTGACGAAGTAGATGAAGTAATCATTGCACAGCGCGTTAATGACGTAGGCTTGACTTTTGAGGACAACTTGAATCCAGCAGACTACATCAAGTCTTTGGCCATGCGTAAAGTGCCACAGGGCAATGTAGTCAAAACAGCGAAGGAACTTAAAAAGTATTCAATCAGGCGCGAGATCATTAATTCGTCTAGCAACATCATCAACAAGATGAAAGCTATGCCTCCAGAGGCTACTTACAGGCAAATTGTTGAGTCTGCTGACAATGCCTACAATGCTCAGATCAACCTTTATGAAATCGGAAATGATTCTCCTGTAAACATTTACGAAGAGATGGAGAGTATGGTTGAGGATAGGGGAGCTAATCCTATTACTGAATTTGGCATGATGGGGCCGCATAAGAAGATCAATGAGATCTATGGGTCGCTACTGAGGCCGGGAAACATGACTGTGATTGTCGCTCGATCAGGAGTAGGGAAAATGTCTACTTTATCCACTAAAGTTTTGACTCCAAATGGATTCACTGAGATGAGGAATATTTACAAAGGATCTAAGGTGACATGCCCTGACGGATCAACATCTACAGTAACGAACATCTTCGATCATAAACAAAAGGATATTTACCGTGTTCACCTTAATGATGGTCGATACACAGATTGTGGTCTTGAGCATCTTTGGAAGATTTGGGGCAGAGACAATAAAGGCGTCTATAATTGGCAAATTGTAGATACCGCCGAAATTATTTCTCATTTAAAATGCCCAACCAAAAGAGTCTCTCTTCCTTTGATTGAAGAAGTTGGAGTTGAACAGGATTTACCCCTTGATCCGTATTGTGTTGGTGCATTTATTGGTGATGGATGCTTATCTAACGGTCCAATTATTGAGTCAGCAGACGAAGAAGTTATCAACAGGATGAAATTAGCTTTAGATTCTGAAGTTAGCATTAAAAATGATTTAAGGGGATCTAAATCAAAAGCTTATAGATTTTTAAGGAAAAGCGAAGGGTATAACGGAAGAGAGAATTTTGTTTCACTTAAATTAAAAGAAATTGGCTTATATGGTAAAAGATCATGGGAAAAGCATATTCCAGAAATTTATCTAAACGCTTCCTTTGATCAAAAAATTGCGTTAATCCAAGGAATGATGGATACAGATGGGACATTGAACAAGGCAAAAGGTAGGGATGGAGAGCGGTCATTTTACGGAGCCTTATCCTATTCAACATGTTCAGAACAATTAGCAAAAGATTTTCAGAAGCTTATTTGGAGTATTGGTGGCATTGCTAAAATAAAAACCAAGGAGACATTCTATAAAAAAGATGGAGTAAGGATTAACTGTCGTCTTTCTTACAGGATCAATATTCGCTTTAGGAACCCAAAGCAGTTGTTTTACGTAAGTAGAAAAAGGGACAAAGCCCCTGACTCTGATCAATATCAGTATTCAGATTTAAAAGTCCGCGTTGACAGGGTTGAAAAACTCCCCCAAAAAGAAGATTGTCGCTGTATTGAGATCGACCACCCAGATCATCTTTATGTTGTTGACGATTACATTGTCACCCATAACACTTCCCTGTGTATGGATTACACCACAAAAGTAAGCCTTCAGTATGATGTGCCAGTTCTGCATTTTGACAACGGCGAGATGAGTAAGGAAGAGTTAATCATGAGGCAATGCTCTTCTCTTTCAGGTGTCCCCATGCACTTGCTTGAGAGCGGTAATTGGCGCAAGGCTGGGCAGGACGTGGTAGATAAAGTGCGTTCTGTATGGGAAAAGATCAAAAAACTCCGGTTTTACTATTTTAATGTCGGAGGTATGGATGTAGACTCTATGATCAACGCCCTGAAACGATTCTATTTATCTCAGGTTGGTCGCGGCAATAAGATGATTTTCTCTTTCGATTACATCAAGACCACTAGCGAATCCCAAGGAAACAAAAATGAATGGCAGATTGTGGGTGAGATGGTTGATAAGTTTAAACGGTGTATCCAAAAAGAGATCCTATGGGAAGGCGAGCCTATTATTCCAATGATCACTTCTGTCCAATCCAACCGTAGCGGAATCACCAATAACAGAAACTCCCAAAACATCATTGACGATGAAAGCGTCGTTTCGCTATCAGATAGGATCACTCAGTTCTGCTCTCATATGTTTATTCTTCGCAATAAAACCACTGATGAGATTGAATCCGAGGGTCGCAGGTTTGGAACACACAAGCTAATCAACGTGAAATCCCGTCACCTTGGCAGGGATATCGCAGGAGCAATTGAGCCTGTTCAGATGGGCGATACATTAAGAAGGAACTTTATTAACCTTGATTTCAACAACTTCAGCATTACGGAGCGCGGAGACCTCCGAGATATCGTAAGAGTCGCTAATGGAGATGAAGATTTAACGCAAGAGGACAATGACGACAGAAACATCCCCGATTTCAATCAGCTCTGAAGATTATCAGCAGATTCTTGAGTCTATAGGTTACAACCTATTGGACTTTGGGGATCACTGGAGAACCAAGGCTCTTTACAGGAGCGGCGATAATACTACGGCGGTTAAAATCTACAAGAATACCGGAGTATGGATGGACTTCATTGAAAACAGAGGGTGTAAACCATTTGAATCTCTTCTACACTTGTCTGTCAAAGATAACGAGAAAGTAAACTCTCTATTGAAGGGAGTCAAAAACAAGAACTCTACGCCTTACATAAAAAAAGAAAAAATTGAGATGGAAAAAGTTTACCACGAAAAATGTTTAGAGAAGTTGTTTCCAAATTACAATTTCTACAACCAAAGGAAAATCAGTAACAGCACACAGGCCGCATTTCAAGTTGGGTTGGCTGGGATAGGTAAAATGTATCGCAGGTTGGTTTTCCCGATTTACAATGAAAATGGTCAGATCGTTGGTTTTTCAGGAAGAAAGATCGACGAGGATAACGACTACCCAAAGTGGAAGCAAGTCGGCAAGAAGAATAATTGGGTGTATCCAGCTAATATTCCGAATCACGATTGTAATGACGAGATAGAGCTAAAGAAAGAGGTTATCCTCGTAGAGAGTATTGGCGACGCTTTAGCCCTTTATGAAAATGGAGTTAAGAACGTTCTTGTAATTTTCGGGCTTAACGCAAGCTCCGCGATCACAAATTATCTTTCCAGCAAAATCCTTGATAGAA
>CALFSW010000261.1 GCA_937916505.1 uncultured Verrucomicrobiales bacterium
CCTTGCCACCTTACGCGGGCACGGCACCGTTTACCTGCAGTCCCTTCCCTTCTCCCGAATGGCTGATCGCATCATCGGAGCCCGGGGAGCATCGGGCAAAGGCGAAGGATCGGTCCTCGGAGGTCTCGGGAACCTCTTCGATGGGGACAGTTAGGTTTTAGAGGAAGCAAAAAGAGCTTCAATATTCGGAAGATCGGAGGCCGTCTCCGCTTTTTGCTCCTGCAAAATCCTACCATTTTGGAAAAGGAAGGCTCCAGGCATTTGGAGCCCGTCCCCTTTGAGCATCCCAACTCCGCAGCCCCTGAAGAAAGCGATGGCCCCGCGATACCAAACCTTGGGACCAAAGAGTTCCAGAAATCCTCCTTTTCCCAATCCAAACGCGCGATACAAATCACAGCGGGGATCGGCAATACGGGCCACTCCCTCGCTGCTAACAAATTCCTTCTCTTCTCCTTCCTGGAGCATGTGGACGAGAACCAATCTGGCACCCCGTTCTTCCGCCCGTTCGTGCATCTCACGAAGATTCCGCAAAAGTTGACGGGTAAAAGTGCACCCGAAGTGCCTTAAAAACACAATCGCCAGCTGTTCCTTCTCGGAGGCTTGCTGCAAAGTCTCTCCGGAGGTGAGCTGGAAGCTCCTTGCACCCTCTTCAAGTGTCATGGGCGCTCCAACCGCAGGCCTCCCGACCTTGAGACAAGCCGCCGCCCATAAAATCATGGCAAAAGGGACAAGCCAAACCAGGTCATTTAAAAGAATCATCCATCCCGCCTGCCATGGCAATTCTCCTTGGGAAGCAGCCCAAACAAAGCCAATGGGACCAAAGACCTTCCCAAGAAAGCCCACGAGGACAATCGGCCAGTGCCTTAGGGGAGATTTGGCAGCTATAAGATATCCAATTCCGTAAACTCCCACAATCATCCCGACACACTGCCAGAGGAAAGGATAACGGGGAATTTTCATCCCGGAAATCTCAAACCAGGCATTGGGCCAACCGATGACCCAGATCCCAAACAAGATATTGTAAATCCCTGCAAGTTTCAGGGCAGACTGCATCCATTCAGGGGACTTGCAACTTCGCGCAGTACATTCAACCATGATTTTCGACCATAACCGCCTTTCCCGGACCCGCAAGAGACTTAAGAAAACTTAAACACCTTCATTTTCAAGGCTTGCCGCCAGCCTCGTCCTCGCCTTCACTCCGGCCATGAGCCACGGCGTTACAATCGCAGGAACGGGGAGCTATCTTCCCGAAAAAATTCTCACCAACGAAGATCTCTCCAAATTCGTCGAGACCTCCGACGAGTGGATTGTCACCCGCACCGGAATCAAAGAGCGCCGCATCGCCGCTGCAGATGAATCAACATCCCACCTGGGATCAAAAGCTGCCAAAAAAGCCCTCGAGCAAGCCGGCATGGCCGCCGAGGATCTCGAGCTCATCATCGTCGCCACCATCACTCCGGACACGCTCACGCCCGCGACCGCCTGCTATGTCCAGCAACAACTGGGAGCCAATAAAGCGGTGGCTTTCGACATCTCCGCTGCCTGCTCCGGCTTTCTCTACGCGATGAAGCTTGCAAAGCGACTCATCGAAAGCGGGGCCTTCGCCAATGCCCTTATCATTGGCGCTGAAAAGCTCTCTGCATTCGTAAACTGGAAAGACCGCACCACCTGCGTCCTATTCGGAGATGGTGCGGGGGCCGCCGTCCTGCGAGCTTCCAGGGAAGGCGAAGGCAGGATTCTCGCCACCGACATCGGAACCGATGGCAGGCAAACCCACCTTCTCAACATCCCGGGCGGTGGCTCGGCCTGCCCCATCACCATCGACAATGCCGGAGACGGCCTGGCCACCCTGGCCATGCTTGGCAAGGAAGTCTTTAAACACGCGGTCACCCGCATGAAGAATTCCGCCAACACCGTGATTGAACGGGCCGGTCTGGACCCCGAAGACATCGCGCTTGTCATCCCCCACCAAGCCAATCTCCGCATCATCGATGCCATTGCCGCCCGGCTCGCAGTTCCCAGTGACCGGGTTTTCGTAAACCTGCACAAATACGGGAATACCTCTGCAGCCGCGATTGCCATTGCCCTCGATGAAGCCAATCGGGAAGGCAAAATCAAACGGGGAGACAAAATCGTCATGGTCGCCTTCGGGGCCGGCCTCACCTGGGCCGCAGCTGCCATCGAGTGGTAAAATCACCCCGCCCAAAAAAACAACTTCCCACGCCATGAGTTACCGAACCACGCCAACCGAAACTTCCGGCATGCCCGGCGGCATTCCTTTTATCATTTCCAATGAGGCTGCCGAACGGTTTTCCTTCTATGGAATGAAGGCGGCCCTCGCCATCTTCCTGGCCAACTACCTTGGCGTTCTCGGAGGATCCAACCTGAGTGAGAGCCAGGCGACCTCGTATGTCTCCTATTTCAACGGAGCCGTTTACCTGACCCCACTCCTTGGCGCACTCATCGCAGACACCTTTTTTGGAAAATATCGCACCATCATCACCCTTTCGGTGGTCTATTGTCTTGGACACCTTTGCCTCGCCTTTATGGGGGTTGGTGGAGTTGTGCAAATCTGGCTTCTCGCTGGATTGGGCCTGATCGCGCTCGGTGCCGGAGGCATCAAGCCCTGTGTTTCAGCCCACGTCGGCGATCAGTTTGGAAAAAGCAACCAACACCTCCTGCCGAGGATCTTTAACATCTTCTACTTCTCAATCAATGCCGGTGCGGTCATTTCAAACCTCTCCATCCCATTGGTCCTCAAATGGTACGGCCCTCACTGGGCTTTCGGAATCCCCGGCGTGCTGATGGCACTCGCCACCATCTGCTTTTGGATGGGACGGCGTAAATTCATCCATGTCCCGGCGCAAGGCGCGCCCTTTCTGAATGAGGTTTTCAGTAAGGAGGGACTTATTGTCATGGGGAAACTCATGCTTCTATTCTACGTCTTTGTTTCGATGTTTTGGTGCCTGTTTGATCAGACCGCCACCACTCTCGTCTTTCAAGCGGAGAAAATGGATCTCAACATTCTTGGAATCGAGCTTCTGCCCTCCCAAATCCAGGCCTTCAATCCCTTTCTGATCTTAGTCCTCATCCCTCTCTTCACCTTCGTGATCTATCCTAAGATGGGGGCCCTCGTGAAGCTGACCCCGCTCAGGAAAATTGGTGCCGGATTCTTCCTGATGGTTCTTTCCTTCGCCATTATTTCCTGGGCCCAGGAAGCCATCGATCGGGGCGAAACCCCGAGTGTTGCCTGGCAGCTTTTGGCTTACATTATCTTTACTACGGCCGAAATCCTCATCTCCATCGTTTGCCTGGAGTTCGCCTACACCCAGGCCATGCCCAAGATGAAATCCTTCATCATGTCTCTCTTCCTGCTCTCGGTCTTTGTCGGGAATGCCATGACCGGACTCATTAACGACTACATTCGTATTCCTGAATCCAGCGTTGAAAAGGACCACGCTGAATTTGTGGCTCCGGGACAACGCGTCAGCGATTTTTATGCGAGCAATGACAAACTCCCCACAGCGCTGGACATTTCTTCAAACGGCCCGCATGGAAATCCCATTTCCTACCAGCTCCTCCACGCCGGAGCAGCCCGTCTTTCCTCTGCCGGACCCGATGGCAAGCTCAAGACCAAAGACGACATCAACACCAACATCACGGTCAAAAAAGATGAACGGGACGAAGAAGGAACCTGGCTTTTTGAAGCGAAGAAACGCAAAGGTCTCATTGCCGAAGACGATGGCTCCGGACCTTTGAAAATGACTCATGTCATCGGTGGCGGGACCAAGCTCGAAGGAGCGACCTACTTCTGGTTCTTCACCGGGCTGATGGCGGCGGTTGCCATCCTCTTCATTCCCTTCTCTCTCTTTTATAAAGAGCGCACCTACCTTCAATCGTAGATGATCACCGACTCCCATTGCCACCTTGGGTCGCACAAATTTTCACCCGACGAAATTCCCGACCTCATCGCACGCGCGAAGGAGAACGGGGTTCATCGGATGATCACTCTGGCAACCGATGAATCCGACATCGGAATCAATTTGCAGATCGCACACGATCACCCCGAAGTCTTTGCGTGCATCGGGATTCATCCCTGCGATGTCCATGAAACCCGCGACGACTTTGAATCACTTTTAGTCCCCCACCTTTCCGATCCAAGAGTTGTCGCGATCGGCGAAACCGGTCTGGATTACTTCCACCCTGCACCCGAGGGCTGGACTGAAGAGAAGAACCACGCCCGCCAGCGCGACTTCCTTCGCCGCCACTTCGAAATCGCAAAGTCTGCCGGACTCAATCTTGTCATCCACACCCGTGACAAGAAGGGCTCGGCCAGTTTTGACGATGCCCTTGGAATCTACGCCGACTATGCAAGCGATGTCCGCGCCGTGTTCCACTGCTTCCCCGGACCACCCGAACACGCCCAACGGGTATTCAACGCAGGAGGACTCATCTCCTTCACCGGCATCGCCACATTTAAGAACGCCCAAGCCGTCGTCGACACCGTCAAGATTGCCCCCCCGCGATCTTTTATGCTGGAGACCGATTCCCCTTATCTCGCGCCTGTTCCCCACCGCGGGAAGCGCTGCGAACCTTCATACACAAAAAACACCGCTGAGGCGATAGCCATCCAGCGGTGTGTCTCAATCGAAGAACTCTCGGAAGAGACTGAAGAAGTCGTTGAGAACTTCTTCAGGCTTTCCTAAGTCTCGAAATTACTCGGAGATACGAACAACGTAGAATCGCTTAAGAGTATCAATCGGAATACCGGTC
>CALFSW010000262.1 GCA_937916505.1 uncultured Verrucomicrobiales bacterium
TCCATAAACGAAGCTTCCCCCGTGGCCGATCATGGCAAAGTTTTCGTCGCCCCGTGCCCGGTTACGATGGTTCTCATCCTGGTTACCGCCACGATTCATCACATAGACATGAGCACCGTAGGATACTACGTCGCCATTGTTGTTTCTTTCGCCGCCGGAGAAATCGATTGTCTGGCCAGCCGTGACGTTGATGTGCGCGGTGACATCGCCCAGGTTACCCGTCATCCCGTGACCACCGTGACCAAGCAACGCGTAATTCCGGTGATCAGTATTATCTGCATCAAAAACCGTTCCGCCACCAATGCCGAAGACATTTCCACTGATCGATTCAACATCAATGTTACCAAAATGATTACCGTGAGTACCGATACCGCCATGACCCACCTGAGCATAGAGACCGTATCCACGAACACCACCACCTTCAATGGTGATGTCACCCGTATTTGCCGTTAGGCTAATATTGCCGCTGTGACCGGACGTATCAGTCGTCGCCGCTTCCGGGTCGGTGCCGTTGTTGTCGAGACTGCCATTGGCATCGGCGTTGACTCCCCCGTGACCGATCTGGGCAAAGGCATACGAAATATCAGTAATACCGGAGTTGGAGCGCCCCTGATCGACGGATTCAATATCCCCATCGCCACCGAAATTGAAGGCGACATTCTGATTATCAATCAGACCATTGCCACCGCGAACCAGAATACCGCCGTCACCATTGACCGTGATATCTCCCCGATAGGCATGTCCGGTAGGAGCGTTGCTATCAATTCCACCGTGACCGATCAAAGCGCCTGAACGTTGATCATTTCCGCCCATTACCTTGGCGATACCACCACTACCGGTGAAGTCACCTGCTGCGTCGACACCTGCCCTGACATCAATATCGCCGGTGTGCCCGACGTTGACGCCATCGACATGAGTATTGTTAATGGAGTTCATACTGACTCCACCATGGCCAATCGTCGCGATGGATTGGTAAGCTTGATTGATGATCCGCGTTTCGTGATTGTAATTCACAAATACATCCGGCTGATTCGCCGTATCCGTGGCAATCGCCTGATTCCAGACAACTTCACCGGTGACATAATTGATTGTGCCGACCACCGTGGTGGCGAGGACGCCATTAGGAAGATCAACCTGAACGACCAGGTTCCCCATGCCACCGCCCGCATCGACGTCAGTAATGTTAGCTGGAGCAGTGCCATTGTACACATTGGTCTGGATCCGAAATTCAACCGTTCCCGCCTGAATGTTTTCGCCAATCAGACGAGTGGAAGTTCCGGCAGCAGCCGCCTGATCCATCAACAGGTAATTCTTATTGCCCGTTCCGTAGAACTTGTTGAATTCAGAGAGATCGTTTCCGTTTCCACCATTGGTTCCATTAATGTCCTGGTACTCGCCTACTCGAGTCACTACCTGAGCCAGAGATATCCCCCCCTGGACGATGAGATCGTTTCCAGCATAGACCTTGATGTTACCTACGTTGGTGCCGTCAGCATTGTAGTAACCACCGTTACCGATCTTGGCACCGCTCAAGCGACCTGTGCCAGCAGCCACCACGACATTGCCGTTCGCACCGAGGCCCATCACCGTGATGGTATCACCAGCGCGCCCGTTGTTACCCTGATCGTTTGAGGTGGCACCATGACCGATCAAAGCCTGACCGTAGTTGTCCTCATCATTGTCGATCGTGCTCTGACCGCCAACCACATTGACTCCACCGTTCTGAGAAACGAGCGAGATACTGCCAAAATGGTCACCACCGGTTGCATAACCACCGTGTCCGGCCTGAGCCATCAGGAAGCGACCTTCGCCCGACCCATGGGAAACCAAATGATCGCGAGTCGCATTCCCGACAGAAATTGGCAGCGCAACGCCGAAAGTATCCGTTCTCAAGGCCAATGGCACTGTGCTACCCGCCATAAAGCTGATGTCTCCACTGGAAGTGACGACATTAATATCACCGAAGTGACCCCACTTCGCCAGACCAACGCCAAATTCACCGGCATTGGTGTCTCCGACAGCAACGCGGTTAAAGGCAATGCCTCCATCCTGACCCAAACTATCCGTGTTGTTGTTGGATGGATCGGAATCCCAGCCGCCATGACCGAGATGGGCGAAAATGCGGTAATCCTCGTTCACTGAGTTGTCAGTGGAATCCGGATCGTGGGTTTGGCCCGTTCCACCGATAAAGGCAACATCGCCGCCCGTCGTGATGTTGATGTCTCCATTGATTCCGAACGCAGACGCTCCATTTCCAGTGCCTGATCGGGCAGCGTAACCGCCGTGACCAAGGTGAGCATTGGCTTCAACCTCGCGACCAGCCTTGAACCAGACACCGATATTAGATCCCGCCACATCGCCAATGTTGGTAACGCCAGGCGCGCTACTGAGAAGTCCACTACCACCGACGGCGGCATTAGTCAGTCCCTGAATCGTGATATCACCATAGTGATTGCCATCGCCTTCCCGACCACCGTGACCGAGTTGCACCCAGGCACGGGAATCGGTTTCGTCGACACCGAGTCCAGCAAGAAACTCGACCGCTCCATCCGTAGAAAGTGTGATATTGCCCGCACTGACGCCCCGGGTAGTGTCGCCACCGTGACCGAGTTTAGCGAAGGCCGTAGCACCATTGCCGCCGTGGAATCGAATGTCCGATCCCGCATCGACCGTGATGTCTCCAACATAACTCATGTCCGTATTCTGTGCGCCCTGGTTTGAGGTGCTGTTGTATCCTCCATTACCCAGTTGCGCCCAGGCTAAATCAGCACCGACGCCTTGTCCCGTATCGTAGCTCAGCGTAACGCCACTGCGACCTTCCGGGTTGATGTTTTTCGTAATGGAAACTGCACCGGTTGTGTAATCGATAGATCCAACAACCTCGTTGGCAGCGAGACCGCTTCCACCGACAGAACTGACTTTCAGAAAACCAATGCGGTGCTGTGTGCCCGGATCAACAAAAATGGTGGATGGATCGTCCCCAACAACGGTTCCATCCGTAATCGAAAGAATCAAAGAGCCGGCGAAAGCGTTACCACCCGCCTCGGCGATTCCAATATTGTCACCGAAAGGTGCAATATTCTGCTCCATCACATTCGTGATACCACCCACGGTGTTGTTCATGTAGGCAATGGCTGAGAACGTGTTTCCAACACCCGGTCCCTGAATCGCCTGGGCGAGAAGAGGGTTTATTACCTGAGTTTGGTCCGAGCTGTTCTGAGCAGTTCCACCGCCCCAACCAGCGACATTGTAGGTCGTTCCGAAAGCCTGGGTATCATTCGGGTCGATGTCCTCCGTGAAGCGAACCAAGCCATCGCGCAAGTCGATCTCACCGACGACCGTTCCAGCAGGAGAACCGGCAATATCAAGTTTGCCGTTCGCATCAAAGACAGCCGTATTCTCATTGTAGATCCAGGCTGTGGTGCGTCGGGCATCACCGTCTGCCTCGATCTGCGACGATCCGTTCGCAATGTAATTGATTCCGTCAACTGTGATCACGAAATCACGACGGGAAATATCAATGTCCTGTCGGCGGAGCGGCGTCCATCCATACGCCTGGCCAGCTCCATTGAAAGAGTAAGTCGCCGCATCGATGTGAGCGCCTACCTCGTTCTTCACGGCAAATTTGTCATAATCTCCCTGACCACCGATGAACCAGACGTGACCGCCTGCATCAACATCAATATTTGCGGAGGCATCACCGCCGACTTCGTAACCGCCGTTGCCCAGCATGACCCAGTTACGGCGACCGGGGCCACCGATGAATTCGATGTCTCCATTGGTTGCCTGAACTTTGATCGTCTCCAGATTAGTCTGCTCATCTGCAAAAGTCAGCCCATCAGTGCGTCGACCGTGGTATCCGTCAGCATCGTCGCCACCCATACCGAGCATCGCGTAATTTCGCTTGTCGGGGCTGTCATCAAGGGTGTTGGCACCGGCGTTGAACTTGATGTCCTCCGCAGCGATCACCGTGATGTTGCCGCTATGATCTCCCCGTGAGCTGTATCCGCCATGACCCAACTGGGTGTAGTGGATAATTCCGTAGTTGTTACCAAGACCGGGTGTGTCTGCGTAAGATCCGTTGACTATGACGGCACCTGGAGCTGCTACGCTGGCATCACCCGCCTGGAAAGTAATGCTTCCAACGGTTGAAGTAACGGAGATATCCCCGTTGTGGCCGAGACCCGTCTGCTTCAACTGATCACCGCCATCATGACGAGTATCGGTGTCATAGCCGCCGTGGCCGAGCTGGCTGTAAATGCGACCGTCTTCCCAGTCGATCCCGCCCGTTCCATCGTAGCGGTTGTCCATCAGCGTTCCTGAAGTGAAGAAGATGCTTCCCTCAGAGACAACGTCAATCGTTCCGGTGAGTCCCCGGGCACCATCGTTATTGTTGGCTCTCGCTGACCGGGCTCCGAATCCGCCGTGGCCCAGCTGAGTATACGCATCGCGGGTTTGACCAGCCGTAAAGACAACGCCGGCATCCTGCCCGCTGCCTCCGATCGTGCCGGGAGCGACTGAGATATCGCCTACTCCAGCACTCACCCGAATATTTCCCTGATGATGACCATCCGCGTCCCAACCACCGTGGCCGAGTTGAGAATAATTTCGCTGTGCGTAGTAGTGAAGACCGCGTCCCGCGAGCACCTCGACAATTCCGCCGGAATTCACCGTGATGTTACCTTCTCTGTTTCCGACTAAATCCATGTCGGCAGTCGGAGTGATTTTTCCGTCACCCCAGACCGTCGTATCAGGTGTGTTTCCCGGATCAGTCTGATACCCGTGAAATCCCTGGTTCTGGTAACCGCCATGCCCAACTTGAGCATAAGACTGCTCGTAAGCACCTCCATGCACGCGAACGTCGCCTGCCACATTCACGATGATCTCTCCAAAGTTACCGGTGGTATTCCGGCCGCCGCGACCACCAAACATTCCGCCGTTTCCGAGCTGGACAAATCCACGTCTGCCTTCGCCTTCTGAATACGTGTAATTGGCATGCACCTTGTCTGGATTGAGCCGATCGTTGAGCGCAGCGCGGAGCACCTGTGTCGTTCCCGTGTTGAAATCGCCATCGGAATCGGAATCGGCAGTCGCCGTATTGATTCCCTCAATGATGATTCGCCCCGTGTCGTAGGCAATCTGGCCTACACGGACACCGGACTCGTTCACGAGCAGACCCGTGGTCGGGCTGTTCGTGTCGGTCGCACCAAAGCGGTCAGTAATGACCTGCCGATTTCCGGAAACATCGCCTTCGATAATGATCGAAACAGAGCCCGGCTTAATTCCTCCATGGCCGAGATACGCCTGGTTGGCGCGAAGCGCAGAATCAGATTCGTAAGTCGTCTCGTCGTCGATTGCGACAACCGCACCTCCGTTGTCGTTCGTGTAAGAGTAATCCACATTTCGGTCAAAACTGTTGTCATCGGCCCGAATCCGATCCCAAATCGTCACCTCACCCGTCGTGTAGTCGACCGTGCCATATTGGATTGTTCCTGCTGCGTTCGTGATTTTTCCGTCGGCAGCGTAGTCGCCGACATCCGGATCATCAGAGTCAATCCGAATTGAACCCGCCACAATATCTCCGATGTGGGGATCGGTAGCATCACCTGCGGCTGCTCCGTTTCTGCCGTGGAAAAGCTGGAACGTCCGTTGCTTCATGGTGGCTTCCTGCAGAGCCGTAAAGGAATGAACCTTGCCGACGGCGTTGATGCGCGTTCCATTCGCATTGATATTTTGAACCCCTTCAACGGTTACGCCGATGAAATTATTTACTTCCATCAATTCCGTCCCCGAATTGTTGCCGAGCATGAGAAGGTTGCCTCCATTGCCAACATTGATCGTAATATCCCCATCGATATCTCCATCAAGGTTGTAACCGCCGTTTCCGATCATGGCGAAAGAATCCTGGCCTCTTGCCCATTCTGTCCGACTCCGGCCATTCACGTCACCCCCGACGCCATTCTGGTTGAATTCCATGACACCAACGTTATTGGCATCCATAATCAAGTCACCGGCAGCATAGACATCGATGTCCGCGCCGTGGATATCCCAATCAGCGCCGTCTTCCCATCCGCCCATTCCAAGCTGGATGTGGCCGCGCTCACGACCGCCCGTGGTGAATCGAATCGCACCGACGTCGTCTCCGCCGCCATCAAAAACACCATTGGCCCCGGCACCGGCTCCGACCATAATTGTGTTGTTTAAGGAAAAATCGAGCTGACTTCCACCTCCGAAATTGTCTCCGCCATGACCAAGCTGCGCCCAGGTCCGGTCGACATCGTAAGTCGTTCCGCGGTTGGCGATTTGCGGACGAGTGTCCGCGTCCACGACATTGCCCCCGGCGATGCCGACGAATCGATTCACTTCTTCATTCGTAACATTCAAGCGAAGCAGTTCTGACGTCAATGTAGCGGCGTCTGTAGGCATTGCTTTCCTTACGGTGAATTCGATGTTGTCACGCGCGCCGACTGCAATATTCGACTGTCCATCACCCGCGATGACTCCCTGAGCGGTGTATCCTCCGTGACCAAGCTGTGCCTGACTTTCGAAAGCGCGGCCTGAGCGGAAAATGATATCTCCATCGGTCGCTCCGGCTCCGAGCCCGGCGGTCGCCGTAATATTCCCCTGAAATCCTGCGGCATCGGTCCGCGCGTCATAGCCTCCATGACCCAGCTGGGCGTAAGTGCGACCATAACCCCACGTCCGGCGGGAGCGTTTCTCTTCACCACCAATAAACATGATCGAGCCCTTCTCGGCCGTCACCGTAATGTCACCGGACATTCCGACCGGCTGAAAATTGGTATCATTTGCACGAAAGTTGTGACCGCCGTGACCGATCTGTCCGGATCCGCTCTCGCTGTTACCAGCGCGAACTTCAACACCCACATTGCGAACAATGGCGTTGGTTGGATCGTAAGGATCAAATCCAGGTCCAAGGTCCTCGACCCAATTACCTGCATTGTCATAACCCATGTTGTCGCGAACTTCGACGGTTCCACCGGCAAAAACAGTAATATCACCAGACATATTTTGCTGGGGAGCGCCCGCGTTTAAAACCGCCAGCCCTGTTGCGCCCGTCGTGAAAGTTCCACCTCCTGCCGGATCATCACGATGGTAACCACCGTGACCGATGTGAACATCTGAGAACTGATATTCCACCGAGGTATTCGCCTGCGTATGGACCGCATCAGCCGCTGTAATTGCGCCCGCATTGATGTCACCATTTCGAGGCAACAAATTGTATCCCAAAAGTCGAACAGCACCGGTTTCAGCACGCACAACGATATCGCCGCTTGCAGTCTGATCATAAATCGTCCGTCGGTTTCCCTCATAAAAACCACCGTGACCAATCGAACCTGAAGTTCGGGAGCCCCGCCCGCTTCGGATTTGAATACCGGAACCTGCTTTGCCTCGTCCTTCAGTTCCATCCAGCGCACCATTTGCAATCACTGTGATATCACCGTGATGGCTACCGAAGTTATCTTCGCCGCCGTGACCAATTTTCGCATAACGGGCAGCGTCTCCATCTTCACCCGACAAATCCGTGTATCCCGCAGTCGTCTCAAAATTATCCTGCCCCATGACAAGAATATCATCCCCGGCCTCAACATAAATATCACCATTGACGCGAGCATTGATCTCCTGCCCGTCACTCAGCGTGATTCCACTTCCCGTTTCCGGAATGTAATTTGTCCGCCATGACGAACCAAAATACATCCGATTGTTGTCACCGGGATTCATCTGGAAACCGTCCCGGGTAATGATGTTCGAAGTATCCATCCCATTGGCGTTTCGTGCACGCTCGCGGCCTTCCGCCGCCGTTCCGCCGTGACCAATTTGCGCATTGTTATGAGCCTGATCACCCACCAACACTTGCACCCGCCCACTTGCCTGAACCGTGATATCCCCCGTCGTTCCATGTCCAGCGCCCAAAAATGAGCCACCAGCTACCTGAGTCCCACCCAGAAGATTGATGTAATCTTTCCCCGCAACATTGTTTGCCGCATTCGCATACCACTCATTCACATCTCCATTCACAACACTTGCCGCAAGCACAGTGTTATCACTGGAACGACTATAACCAGCCTCATAACCAGTGTCTCGAAACCCAAGTTGCACCCACCGGTTTTGTCCGCCATTTCCCGCATCAAGAAGAACATCGTGTCCCGCTACATTCGTAGCACCAAAACGACTGCCTACTTCGATTCCAGTGGTTATATTGTTATTTCCGCCGCCACCATTGGCATTGAAGTTTCCAATGTAAACAGAGCCATCTCCCAGGCCAGCCGCGTCGTTTCCTGCATTTCCATCATTCATTGTGTCCAGCACATCCTGGAAATTGAACGAAAATCCGGGTGCCGCCCCACTATTCAACGTAGCAGTTCCCGAAAGTGGACTGACAATACCTGTGGAACCGTCCCACCCTGCCGCAATGTTGATTCCACCAGAACCTGCACTTCGAACATCGTCTCGGATCGTCACATTGCCCTGTGCAAGCAACGTTAAGGTTCCCCCGATTGTACCAGCCGTGTCCTGATACCACTCGACCGGATTAATCACGGCAATATGCCCCGCGTCACCGCCACCGATGTTTGTGGAGATCACGACATTGTTTCCAGCATCAAGCAAATTCGACAAAGCCACATTATCAATGTTGGGAGCTGCGCCACCCGCTTGAATTCTCACGTTGGTCGGATCAAATAATACAATTCCCGCCAGGCCATTCTGTGCCGTCACATCGACCATCCCGTTGAAACCAAGTGAGTCTTTACCTGAAATTTCAACCGAACCACCGCGACCGCCAATTCCACCGATTGCAGAAACATCTCCGTCAAAAAGAGTATCTTCATCCGACCAAACGACGGCCAGGCCTCCACGCCCTCCAGTGCCACCAGCATCCGAGGAAATATGCGCTCCTGAAACAACCGTAGTTCGCAACGCATTCCGCATGCTCGGATCGCCGCCTTGAAATCCACCACCCAGGAAAATCCGGCCACCGCTCGAATTTCCATCTGCGCTGATCACGGCAGTCTCTCCAATAGAAACTTCAATTCCCGTGCTCTTAATCATTCCACCGGCTACTCCGGCACCGTCTGATGAAATCGCTCCAGCGATACTAACGTTGCCGTCAGTTGATCTCGTCCCGACAAATCCACCCGTCGTTGCACCACTTGAAGAAAGTCCACCGGTCGACCCGATGTTAACCCCGTTCGCACCGCTCAGGTTCACGCGTCCGCCACTGCCGTTGAGGCCAGCGGAAGTCATCAATCCGTTCGCATTCACAACACCACTACTCCGAACCGAAATATTTCCGCCGGATCCTCCCGATGCGTCCAATGTTGAATCCGCTCCAAATTCCATATCAGCACCGACCACAGAAATCGTGCCACCTCGAGTCGTTCCCGTCGCACTGACCAGTCCATCAACTGAAATCAGCCCACCCGGTGCTCCTGCCAAATTGACGGTTCCTCCACGCCCGGAAGATCCATTTGCACTGATGTTCGCACCCGCGCTGACATTCAGTAGCTGAGTCGCATTTTGCCCCATTGCGCTTCCAACCGTGATCGTTCCGCCGTTCCGGCCGTTCGCCAGAACATTGCCGCTCACTTCAATATCTTCGCCGTAAACTTCGATGGTCCCGCCATCACCGTTTCCAACACCGCTTGCGTCAATCGTTCCACCAAGACGCGATTTAGCCGCTTCGATCAGAATCCGTCCACCGCCGCCGCCGGGAATGGTCGCTTTGATCGTTCCAGAATTCTGAATCATGCCCTGACCCGCGCGCAGAAAAACACTGCCGCCGCTCCGACTGACTCCCGTGGCACGAATCGAACCACTGTTGTTAATCGCCAATGCAAACGCATTGCCATGAGCTTTCAATTCAACGGCTGCCGCTGAAATGGAACCGCTGTTATCGATCATACTTCCGGACGTTCCCGCTCTGACGAAAACCCGCTCGCCGTTTGCATCCGGATTTGCCGCGATCAAAACCTCACTGCCAGCCCCCGTGCCAACCAAACCGTTCGCGGCTTTGATCGTGCCCGTGTTCTCAACCGTTTTACCGATCAGAAACACATCTCCCCCGATGGCATTGATCC
>CALFSW010000263.1 GCA_937916505.1 uncultured Verrucomicrobiales bacterium
CACTCAATCCCCGATAGAATCAGCGATCTTAGCCTTAGACTGACGCGAATGGCTTTCTTGGCAAAAGATGTGGCGATTCCGGCACCATGCTGATAGGATTTAAGTCAGGATATTTTTACCAAAGTTCATTATGCAAACAAGAAACGCAGACAAAAACATCACCGTGACCGTGCGTCACGAAGACGTCACTGATTCCCTCCGGCAATACGCCATCGAGAAAATCAATGGAATTCATTTGGATTATCCCCGCATCATTGAGGCCAAAGCCATTCTGGATGTCGAAGGAAGCCGGCGGCATAAGGCCGAGATCATCCTTTTTTGTGCGAACCACATCGTGATCGATGCCTCCTCCGAAACCGAGGACATGTATAAGAGCATCGACTTTACCATCGATAAGATCGCCCGGCGCATGCGGAAGCATAAAACGCGTCTCCTGAAACGTCGTACTCCACGTCAGGAAGAGAGCATTCGCTACCTTGATGAGCGGCACTATCGAGCTGACTTCCTTGACAACCTTCCCGACGAAGTCAACGAAGCCGAAGAGCCGGAGCCCTTCTTCGTGCACAAGGAGTCCTTCAGCCTACGCCGACTCTTCAAGGAAGAGGCCGTGATGGAACTTGATCTCACCGAGCGTCCTTTCGTGATCTTTAAAAATGCCCGGCGTGACGTCACCTCCATCGTTTGGCGAAAGCCGGATGGTGAATACGGCATGGTCGATATTTCCTGAAAACGGGCCTTTGAAAGTTACCAGCCAGTCCCTCTCGCTTCATGCGGGCGGACTGGTTAAACTGTTTCAGGTTTCCAATGCCAGGTCAGATTCACCTGAATATCGGGATGAATACTATGCTGAACCGGACAACTTAGCGCCGCACTCTGGAAGATTTTCTTGTCCGGATGAGACTCTTTCAGAGGCATAAAGACCTCAACCCAGAGTTTTGCAATCCTTCTGGGAAGATCTGCGGAGATTTCCTTTTTTACGATCACTCGCATTTCGCGAACATCGACATTTTTGTGGCGGGCGGTAATCCCGATGATTGTTGCCATGCAGGTTCCCAAGGCTGTCGCAACAAGATCTGTCGGAGAAAAACTTTCCCCCCGCCCCTGATTATCCACAGGAGCATCAGTCTCAACTTTCGTGCCCGAGGGCATGTGCCGGGAGCTGCATCGCAGCTGCCCTTCGTAATCAATTTGAATCTCTACCATCGCTCACTTCAGTTTCGTCGCGCTCTTTTTGACCCCCATCATTGTCCTTGGCAAGTACGACTCGAAAGCCGTGGAAATCTTCCCTCGCATTCACATCTGCCGCATAGCGGGATCGGGATTCCAGGTGGGACTTGCTAAACGTATTCCACCCCCCCCCTCGAAGAATACCAACGGTATCATCCCCGGGATAGGAATCAGAAATCCACTCATGGACATTCCCTCCCAAATCAAAGAGCCCGAAGATATTTTTGGTGAACTTCCCGACGGGGGCCTGCCTGACAAAGCCATCCTCGTATCCGGAAATGGTCCGGTCGGATAAGTCAATCGCGCTCACATCAGCGTAGTTTCCTGCGCCGGAAATCGGTGGGAATTCTTCTCCCCAGGGATAGACACCCACATTGCGGGATTCGTTTTCACGTTCCGCCAAAGTCTCTCCAACCTCGATCAGGCCCACCATCAGACTCCACTCCCGGTCAGTGGGAAGACGATAGCGAAATTCGTCCGTGATTAGATTCGGGGCGCCTCGCTCCTTTCCTGTGAGCCACCTGCAAAATGCTATGCACTCGGCGCGCGTGACGCCTGCCACCGGAACAAGCGGATCCTGATCCAGAAAAACCTCCCCCGCCCCTTGTTCTTTCTCCTGCAAGTAAGCCCGATAATCTTGACTTCGGATCTCCCAGGCCGAGACCATCAAATCATCACCCAGTGGCTCAAGAACCATGCCAAGGCTGTTGACCCAGCGTTTCCCGGGCTCGAGGCTGTTGTCGTCCTCCAGACTGAAGGTCCCACTAATACTCCCGCCATCGGGTAAATTAAACTCCTCCTTCCTGCTCTTCCAACCGCCCAGGACAAATTTTAATTCGTAATATCCCGGCGGGACATTGTCTTCGCGATAGGGAGTCACGCCGATCGACACGCCATCGAGATAGACCTGGGCCCCGGTCGGAATGGTATCAACGTTGATCGTGCCATACGGAATAGGGCGAACCAAACAGAAAAACGGCCTGAGTATCTTGCCGTCCTTCTTTGCGCCATCAGGAAGCTTGTTCTCCATAAAGCGGAGATCATAGTCCGCGATAATCTGTCGATTCACCTCTGGATATTGCTCGGAATACTCTTTGAAGTATCCCTCTCTGACGCACTTGTTCATTAACCACTGGGAATAGTCGTCGGCCCACGCCCTTGAAACAGCGACAATCTTTCTCCCCCCATGCTCGAACACGATCGGTTTGAGATTTTTTTTGGTCTCTTTCAGAAACGTCCCCCAATCCTTTTCGGAAACATGCTCCGTAGAAACATGCTGGTCTCCATCCACACCATGAGGATGGAAAGTATTCCCAAGGGCGTCCTTCCAGGGTTCACCTTCTTTGGGAGGTGAAAAAAGTGGCAGGGTCTCCTTAATCAACATCACCTGCCCTCCATTGTCCCTCACTTTTTGGGAAACAGCCAGTTCCCGATACCCCTGTGCTCTGAGAGAAAACTTCAGCATCGTTCCAATCTCTTGATTCAAAAGATTGGTCGGGGTGAATCCCACACTTTCCCCTTCCGAATTCAACAACTCGGCTCCCGCCGGAGCCGTTAAGATTTTCACCATGACATAGCGGACTGGCATCGGCTCCCTTTTCCCTTCAATAATGTGGGTTCCCCAGGTCTTTTCGATCCAAATCTGGCTCGCAAAGAGACCCATGATCGCCAAAAGTGCAAATCCAACCTTTGCCCCTACGGGAACCTTTTTAACCGCGCCTTTGCCTTTCTGTAGACGGGCCAGACATTCGGCCAATTCATGACCACTCTTGATTTTTCGTTTCGAAATCCTTGGGTCACAGACATCGCAGATCATGCGATTCAGCCGAATCCACTTCTTTCGATGATCATCCCCGGGGCTCTTATCAGGCAACTCGGGAAACTGGAGGCGATCCATTCCCGTCGCCATCTCGTAGAGAACCTTTCCCAGACCATAGATATCAGCCGCCGCTGATCCGGGCCCTTCGGGAGGCACAAACCCTTCGGTCCCCACAAATGTCCGCTGGTCTTTTGCCGCGACCAGCCCGATGTCCGCCAACTTCGCCTTGCCGTCAACAAAGATGACATTCGAGGGTTTCACATCCCGATGCGACAATCCACGTTGATGCAACGCCTCAAGGGCATCGGCAAGGCGCCGGCCCGTATCAATACAAAATTTCGTGGGAAGCGGTGCCCCATTCGCCCGCAACATATCGGTGCGCAAAGTTCGGGGCTCGTATTCGACAGGATTAATTTCCCCTTCCTCGTGGGCATCATCGCCCAGTTCCATCACATAGTAGTAAAACTCCGATTGGTCGTCACTTCGCCCTACATGAAGAATGTTAACAAAGCCCCCATGATCCCGGGAAATTGGCTCGAAACGAAGGATGCCCTCAAACTCCCGCTCAAAGGTTCGTTCATCCGAAAAATCCTCCCGGTAAACGATCTTCACCGCCCTCATCGCACCCGTCACACCGCGAGCCAACCACACCTCACCATAAGCTCCGCCTCCGATCTTACGGAGGACCTCGTGATCCGGGATTAACGGGTCTGGCCTAATCTTTTTTTGCATCCTTCTCGAGCTTCGCCAATTCCTTCTTCAGAACGGAACCCACGCGATGCTTGGCAAGATAGACCTGGGCCATACTCACCCCGAGGTGATCCTGAACCTTCTTGGCATCCCACTGTTTCACCACGTAATAGTCGAAAATTTGATACTGCTTCGGAGAGACCTGGGCTTTCACCCTGGTCAGAGCCATATCAGCAACGTTTTTTTTCCACTCCACATCCCACATTCTCTCGAGCAAGTCGCCCTTGGGATCTTCCAATCGATCAATGATTGCCGTCTTCCGGTCATCCTCCCATCCACCACCCGGCATCGCCGTATCCTTTTTACGCTTTCGAAACTGATCATTGATCCGCCAGCGGGTCATATTCATCAGCCATGTCTTGAACGACCCCTGATTGGGATCGTAGAGATTCTTTTTACTTTGTTTGGCAATTGAAAGAATCGTCTCCTGAACCGTGTCAAACGCTTCATCGTGACGCAGTCCCGCCTTGATTCCCACCGAGTAGATTAACTTCCAGTAAGTTTGGTAAAATTCATCCCAGGTCCGCTGGTCCTCCCAGTTTTCGAGGCGCGCAATCAGGCTCTTCCGCGTCTTGGCATACCCCTTGGTGAGATCGACCTCCTTTCCGTCTCCTTTTGCCTTCTTCTTGGGTGGGTCTTTCTTTTCGCGAGCCATTGTTTGCACTATAGCTAACCCATCTTTACCCGAAAGTCTTTCCTCAGTTTTAAGAAAAACCCTTCGAGGATGATATTCACGAAATCTTAACCATCGAGGATTTTATTGCATCTTGCCCTGCATCCACAATATGTTTTCGGGACATACCCGTTAGCCTCTTGCCGTCGTTCACCCCTTTATCGGCCGGAGACCAGCCTGACTATCTGCGACTATGACCTCATCTCAGCTGAACCCCTCTCAGCATGTTGAAAGGATCCGTGAGATCCTGATCGGAAGAGACCTGCAACAAATGCACGGTCGCATTTCTCGTATTGAGGGAACTCTCCAACAGGACGGAGCTCCCGTGATGGCCTCTTCGGACTTCCAGAAAGCCATCACCAGTCTGCGTAATGAACAAACCGCACTTCGCATGGAGATCCAGGCACTCAAAAATCATTCCGCTTCCGCAACCCGCACTTCATTCGTTGATTCCCAAACCGGATCTCCTGACGAATTCGCCTCCGAAATGGCCGCGCGCATCGACGCCCGCTTCCGGGAAATTCTCTCTCATCTGCAAAACGAGCTTCTGCAATGGAAAGGCCAAATCGATGAAGATCTTCACTCTCTTTGCGAGACTAAAGCTGACCGAAGCGAGCTAAAGAGCAGCTTTGCCCGACTCGCCGGCGCCGCCATGGACGATGAGAGCGATAAGAAGCACAACGAGGGCTTCCTCCTCTAGTCCTCAATTTTGAATCCCCCTTCAAATGACAGATCCCCAGACCGGCGCCCTCGAACAACTCGAACGACGCCCCCCCCTACCCGGAATTGCCGAACTTCTCTCCGGAAATTCCACGGCTTCCGAATCGACCTCATCCGAGCCCCCTTTTTTCCACCCCGCTTTCACCACGGAGATCCCCGCCACCACGATCCCATCTGTTGCCGAACCCATCCGCCAACCCCAAATCGCCCAACTTCCGGCACCCGGCACCCCGCGCGATGTCGTCTCCTCTGCGCTGAATGCCCCCCTCGTGGCGATGCCCGCACCGGCCATCGCTCTTTCTGAAAAAAAGTCTTCATTCACCAAACCAATTCCCGAGCCAGCGATTGAGACGAGCGCTCCCTCTCCGTTCACTTCTCCTCGGATCAAAAACAAATCGGTGGAAACAATACCGGGCGAAGAGTCCCCCGAAGCAGATCCTCCCCCCCCCAATCCTCCCCCTTTCGATACCGGGTTGCATGAATCTCCCCCCCAGGTCGCTGAATACCACGACTCTCTCCCCGGATTTGAAAATATCAAAAAAGAGCGCAACGACGCCCAGCTCGTGGAAGCCCTCCTTCCCATAGTCGAATCCTCGCTCGAAAAAGCCCTCTACGCGCCCAAGACCGGCCTTCACATGTATCTGGAGCCCATGCTCCGCGCCACCGTCCGCCGTGCCATCGCCGAGCAGATGCAAACCATTCACCACTTTGGAAAAATCAGTATTTTCGACCGGTTTTCCTGGCGGCTCAAAGCCCTTTTTACCAGTCGCACATTCGACGATATTGTCTTCGAACGCACCCATCGTTACCGTGTCGAAGAAGTTTATCTTCTCCGCTACCAATCCCACTCGCTCATTTCGTATGCCAGCCACGATCCATCCAGACACTCTACTTCGCGTAAGATCAAGTATGACTTGAGCCGTTTGGTTGCCGAACTGAAGGATGCAAATGGTGAGCTTCGCAAGAGCTTTAAACTCCCCAACCGCAATGCCGCTGTTGTTCGTTGTGGAGAAAACTGCTTCATCCTTGCATGCGTCCGCGGCCCCATCAATGCCCTTGTCCGTGCGGATCTCGACTACATTCTCAACCAGATTGAGCAACGCTTCGGCGAACGCCTTCGCGATCAGGGGCAGCACTTCCTCCACGTGCTACAGCCTCTCCTCGAAGGCTGCCTCCTCATCCAATCGCCTCAAGCGCCCCGTTAGGAAAAGACTTGGGCCATCATTGCCTCCAGTTGCTCCCGATCCACCGCGTCAAAGCACCCCCTTCTTTTGGAATCGATATCGAGCACCGCAATCAGCTCGCCTTCTCCATCCCGGATCGGAACCACGATCTCGCTCTGCGAATTGGGATCACAGGCGATATGTCCCGGAAATTCATGCACATCCGGCACCACTTGGGTCTCGCCCTTCGACGCCGCCGTTCCACAAACTCCGCGGCCAAATTCGATCCGCAAACATCCCACGGTCCCCTGATAGGGACCGATCACCAGCCTTCCATCGACGACCCGGTAAAAGCCTGTCCAAAAGAAATCAACCATCCCGTTGTGCAGCACTCCCGCTACCGATGCCATCTTCGCGATGACATCGCTTTCCCCCTCGCACAGCGCCCTGATTTTCACCCCGCAATCACGATAGTCTTCTAATTTCCCCTCCCTCATCCTGGGGTGAAGGTATTTCCAAAACTCGGCACTGACAAACCCTCTTTCCTCTCTACAATCCGCCCCGTGAGCTACCAGGTTTTTGCCAGAAAATACCGTCCCCGCACTTTTGCCGACGTCCTCGGACAGGACCACGTTGTCCGCACTCTCAGAAATGCCATCGAGCAAGACCGCCTCGCCCATGCTTATCTTTTTGTGGGCCCCAGGGGGACCGGGAAGACCTCCACCGCCCGCATTTTTTCAAAAGCACTCAACTGCCCCAACGGCCCTTCCATCGACTTCGATCCCGACGACCCTGCCTGCATCGAAATCGCCGAAGGCCGCTCACTCGATGTTCTCGAAATCGATGGTGCCTCCAACAACAAGGTCGACGAAGTCCGCTCACTCCTCGAAACGGTTGGCTTCGCTCCTGCCAGCAGCCGCTTCCGCATCATCTACATTGACGAGGTTCATATGCTCACCACCGGTGCCTTCAACGCCCTCCTCAAAACCCTCGAGGAACCACCTCCCCACGTCAAATTCATCTTTGCGACCACCGAACCCAACAAGATCCTACCGACCATCATCTCTCGTTGCCAGCGCTTCGACCTCCGCCCCATCCCAACCGACATCATTGCCTCGCACCTGCAACACATTGCCACCGAGGAAGGCGTGAAGCTGGATGACTCCGCTGCCTGGACCATCGCCAAAGGCGCGGATGGAGGCATGCGCGACGCCCAGTCCATGCTCGACCAGCTCGTCGCTTTCTGCGGAAATGAGATCAACGAGCAAAATGTTCTCAATATCTTCGGTTTCACTTCACGTGAAACTGTCGCCGCCCTCCTTCTTGGCATTCTACAAAAGACCCCTCCTGAAATCCTCTCTGTCATCGGCGAGCAATTCGAGAAAGGAAAAGACCTTTCCCAACTCCTCGGCGAAGTCGTCGGAGCCATTCGTGCGCTTGTCGTCGCCAAGCTCGACCCCTCCGCCGGCCGCGAAGGATTCCCCGAAGCCCTTTGGACCGACCTGTCGAACGCTTCTGATTCACTGAAAGCAGATCGACTCCTGGCGATGATCGATACTTTTTCGGAAGCCGAATCCCGCATGAAGTGGGCTTCCAACAAACGCCTGCACCTTGAAATCGCCGCCCTCAAGGCCGTCCAAAACCTCCAGGAAATCCGCCTAAGCGATATCATCTCCGCCATTGGCAAGGCTGACCCCGAAGAAATCAACGCCGCTCTTTTGGGAGAACCTCCCACCCCGCCCGCCCCTCGCAGTGCGCCACATCCAGCCCCGCTATCCGCTCCCGAAGCGGCCAAGCCCACCTCGACGGAAGCCGACAATCTTGACACCATTGACAAGCTCATTGCCAGTGCTCCGGAGGTCGCAGTCGAACCCGAATCAATCCGGCTCAACCCCGATCCTGAACCGGCAAAGCCCGCCCCTGGGGAAAAAGAAAAAGAGGCTAACGCCCCTGAGCACGACGAATTTCATAACGACCCCCTCATTGTGGAAGCCCTCAAAGTCTTCAAAGGTCGCCTGATCACCTGAAGCCCCTTTACTCCAAAAACAACGCATGATTTACCGACGTCCATGGCATCCCGTGCCAATGGCGCTGCTTGGCCTCTCTCTGGCCCTGCATCTTTTCACTTTGATTCTTTACGTTCGGCTCCCGCTCCGCTTCGCCGCCTTCACCGTTTTTCCCGTCTGGGTCTGGGGATCCATCGGTCTGGCCCTCGGAGTCTTTTCCTTTATTGCCTATCGCTCCCGCCTCTCTCTCCTGACCGTCCTAATCTGGACCTTCACCATTCTCATCATTTCCGATGAAGCCCGCTCCCTTGGCCGCATCGGTATGGAACCGCTCGACGAAGGCCCCCCAAAGCGCCACGCCGGCAGCAAAGTCCTCAGAGTCATCACCTTCAATTGTGCCGGTCGCACCAATCCCACCGACGCAGTCCGCGGGTTCAAACCCGACATCATTTTCCTGCAGGAAATCCCACACGCCTACCAACTGAAGCACCTCATCGATGACCTCTTCAATGGCGCCGGTGACTACCGCTATGATCGATCAAAGGGATGTGGAGTCATCGTTCGGGGCTCCATCAACGGCGAGATCAAAGTTCCTAAATACCGCAGCCAACTCCTCTCGGCTGAAATGCCCAATGGCCGACACCTCCAGCTCCTCAACGTGCACCTCCAACCCGCAGCCACCAACCTCCGCCTGTTTGATCGGGAGTGTTGGCATGAGCACAGCCAAAACCGAAACCTCCGTCAAATCGAGCTCTCATATGCCCTCGGTATGCTCAAGCAAAAGACCTCGCATCCCCGCAATCCCACCATTATTGCCGGCGACTTCAATGCCCCTGCCAACGACGTTGTCTATCGACTCCTCAATCCGGAATTCACCGATGCCTTCGATGAAGTTGGCACCGGCTGGGCCAACACCTACCACCGCTCACTTCCACTCTTGAGAATTGACCATATCTACGCCTCGGAAAGGCTCGTCCCCGTCCGCTCCCGCGCCTTCAAGCGGACCAAGTCCGATCACCGAATGGTCGTGGCAGACTTTATCTACCGCTAAAAGTCAGTGTTCGGCCTCCTTTTTCGGACCGACACGCGGCCACCGCGGGCCCTCCGAATGGGCTCGAAGATTTGCTCAGCTCCCGTCGCTTTGATCTCGGAAACCATTGCCATCAATTCACCAAGCCGGCCTTTTGGCCATCCTCTCTCCGCAAACCACGTAAAATACTCCGGAGGAAGATCCGTCAAGGGCACCCCGCGCGGCGGATAATGCTCCGGACCGTATTTCCCGAAGGGCATATAAGCCTCCGCAATCTCGCTTAGAAGATTGCGAAAGTCCTCGCGATCGATCTCGGTGAAGTCCATCGACGACCGTGTTAGTCGTCACTTCCACCAAACATCTGAAAGAGATAGTAGGCCAGCATTGCCAGCGAGGAAAGCGCACCCACCACATAGGTCATGGCCGCCCAGAAAAGAGCATTTCTAGCCCGCCCCTGATCCATCGAAGCAGCGATCCCGCTGCCCTCCATCCAGGCCAATGCCCGCTTGCTCGCATCAAATTCCACCGGAAGAGTCACAAAGGCAAAAAGCGTGGTGATCGCCAAACACCCCACAAAGAGCCAGAGAAGGCCCGGCATTTTGAAAGCCATCATTCCTACGATCGAGATCATGAAAATCACATTCATCATCTTGGAAGCAATGCTCGTAACGGGAACCATCGCGGAACGAAACTTCAGCCAGGCGTAGGCCTTCGCGTGCTGGACGGCGTGGCCGCACTCATGCGCAGCCACCGCGGCAGCAGCGACATTTCGCATATTGTAAACCGCTTCACTTAAATTCACGGTCTTATCGGAAGGATTATAGTGGTCGGTCAGCTGTCCCGGAGTGCTGATCACCCGGACATCCCGGATTCCAGCATCCGCGAGCATCTTCTCGGCTACCTGTCGGCCGCTGAAGGCAAGCGGAGCCTGCGAATGCTCACGAAACCGGCTCTTCAGCTTATTGCCAACCACCCAGCTCAGCAGCATTGAGCCACCGAGAATAATCCAATACAGCATGGGAATCCCCAAGAACCCTCCACCAGATGCTCCGGCTGCTAAAACTTCAAATTCGTTTAACATGGCGTAACTTTAACGACTCATTTTCATCCTGCAAGTGAGACCACAATATAAAAGATCCGCTTTTGACAAATCACCCTCTCCCCATCTAAAGTCCCCTCACACCTATGAACACCTCAAACATCCTTCTGGGAACGACGACGCTCCTGCTCGTCGTCGGCTTTGCCCTCTCCATGGGCGGCTTCACTAAAAACCGGGAAAACTCAGCCAGTCAGGATGAGCTCGCCGAACTCAAGGAGGAGATTGCCAAAATCAAGGCCGAAGAAAGAGTCATTGAACTCAACCGTCTCCGGACCGCCGCGACTCCTTACAGATCCACACCCGTAATCCCGGCTGTTCCGATCAATACCGATGTCGAGCCGGTTTCTGAAGATATGAAGCGGGTGATCGAAGCCCAACAAGAGCAAATCGCAGACCTCCAGGGAAAAAACGATGAATTGGCAATCTCCAAAGCTGCCGTGGAAAAAGAAAACGAAAAGGTTTTCGAAGAGAAAACGGAAGCCAAAAAGGAACAAAACATGGCAGCTTTCCGTGTCAAAAACGCCCTCGCCATGGGAACCGTCACCACAGCCAACAAGGATAACGCTCTCGTCATCTTCACACCCAGCCCCAGCGCCACCAACTTCCAGCCCGGCAAGATTCTTGCCGTGCGTCGCAACACCGGCATTATTGGCACGATCCGAATCGATCGCCTCGCCGAAACCGGCGAATACGTTGCCACCATGCGACCCCACGGATACTCACCCGATGGCTATCCCGATATCCAGCCAGGCGACACCGTCATCATCAATCACGAGGGCTAACCCCAAACAAACCGCACCCCTCACGATCAAACCCGGGACAATCTCCCGGGTTTTTTGTTCT
>CALFSW010000264.1 GCA_937916505.1 uncultured Verrucomicrobiales bacterium
TCTTTCGACAAGATCTTTCGACAAGATCTTTCGGCAAAGTGGTTTAGTTAGCCTCCAGATCGTTTTTATTACCCCCGAAGACCATGCTCCAAGACTCAAAAAATCCTTTGACTGCTGCCGCGGCCCCCAGAAATGGCTCGGCACCGAGCCCGTTTCAACCAGCTGCCAACGGTTCTCCGGTTCCTTCGCCATTCGAGCCCGCTGCTCCGGCTCGAAGTCATCAAACGGCCTTGCCTGAGCCCAAAGCCCCGCCCGAAATGCCCTCGTCACCGTTTGCTCTCGTGCATGACGCCGCGCCTGTGGCAGCCTCTCCGTTTGCGCCTGCTCTTGTCGAACCGACTGAAGGCTTTGTTGTCCAAGAGTCAGTTGTATCACGACTTGAGCCTGTTTCTTCTCCCTCACCGGTCGCAATGCCGGATGCCCGCTCCCAAAATGGCATGAATGGAAACGGCAATGATCCTTTCGCGGCTCCAATGCCGGGCAGTCAACCCCACAATCCAGCCCGACGTGCCGATTTTGTTCTTCCTGCCGAACATTCACAGATCGTTCCCGCACAGGTTGCTGCGCCTGCCGTCGCACAGCCCGCTCCCGGACAGACAACTCCAGCCGCTGCGACACCAGCAGTCGTTGCCGCAGTCACCGGTGAAACTTCACAGCTTGTTCTCCGGGCGATCTTTGGAGTGACCCGCGAGCTGGATAAGACCGAGATTTTGCAGCGTGCCCGGACTCTTCCCGGTGTTCGCAATCTTCAAGTGGTTGGGCAAGCGGAGGCTGCGGCAATGGCAACCCTTCGGAATAGCATTCAGCGAATGGGCTTTGGTGATCAAGCCAGTTTAGCTCTGACTACGAGTGGGGGAGTCGTCGATATCATCGAGGAACCCGGGACCACTCTTGCCGTTCTTCACGAGGGAACTTATGCCGCGGGTGTTCGTGAGACTTTGATTATCGTTTCCCGCGAGTTGGCCCGCCTTGGCTAAGGCACCAGATGGTCATCAACTCCCAGGTGGGTGGGCTTCAGGCAAAGCTCGCCGTGGTTGGTGTTCCTGATTGTGGGAAACGCCAGATTCTTCAGGATTGGTCCACCCGGCAGGGGCAGGGCGAAATTTTTCATGAGTTGGTGAGCGAAGTCTCGGTTTTTCGAGCCCCCTTTTTATGGAAGGAACTCCCAAGGCCCGGCTGGACGATGCTGCTTGAAGCTTTCACAACCGATGGCGAAATTCCGTATTCGGCCGTTCAGGAGATGCTTCTCGATGACGTCGACGGAATCGTTTTTGTGGCTCCAGTTGATTCGTCCCGGGCTGTTATGATCAGGGAGAGTCTGGTGGGTTTGGGGCAGGTATTAGCCCGTCATCGACAGCATCTGGGCGAAATCCCGCTCGTGATGCATTATCATCAGGCCGAAAAAATGCCTGACTTTGACCCCAAAAGCCTTGATGACTTTTTGGGAGTTCCTCAAGGCTCGGTTCCAACTGTCGTCACTCGTTCCGATGATGGTTCGCCTCTGACAGCTTCATTGGCAATCCTGCTACAGAAACTGATGAATCAGGCGGAGTCTTCGATATCAGTCGAAGAACAAGCATCCTAATAAGGCTCGCCTTGCCGGGATCGCAAAGATCGGATCATACTTCATCCAGATGGCAGACTGGAAGATCCGTATTGATGTTGGGGGGACATTCACAGACGGCTGGGCCTTGACTCCAGCGAAAGGGCGGATCCGTTGTAAGGTTCTCTCTACCGGTGTGCTGCGCACTTTGATTCGATCGATTGAGGACGGTTGGCTTATTTGTGATCGTCCTCTTTCCACGCATTCGCAGGGGCTGGAGGGGTTTCGGATTGGCGAAGCGACTGTTGAAGATTCCATTCCCAATCAAGGCCGCTTGAAAGTCACCGGGAATTTTGATCCGGGACAGGTGATTGAGCTTTCCACCGGTGAAGATGCCCCGGTCGTCGCCGCAAGAATTCTCACCGGAACCCCGCCATCTGAAGCATTTCCATCCTGTGAATTGAGGGTGGCGACGACACGGGGAACGAATGCCTTGTTAGAGGGAAAGGGGGCTCCGGTTGATCTTTATACTACCGCGGGATTTGAGTCGTTGCTCGAGGTCAGGGATCAGAGGAGACCTGATCTTTTTGAACTTTCCCCTAAGATTGCGATCCAGGTGACCCGGAGGGTTGTGGGGATTCCCGGGCGTCTTGACCGGGAAGGCAACGAACTCGTACCATTGGATGAATCTGTCCTCGAGAATGAAGTTCCAGGCGATGCGGTCGCGATTGCGTTGGTCAATGCCGATTGTGTGCCGGTTCATGAAAGACGGGTTGCTGAAATCTTGCGATCCAAGGGTGCCAAAAAGATCAGTGTTTCCAGCGAGGTGGCGCCCGTGATTCGGCTTTGGCCACGGATGGAAACTGCGGTGGCAAACGCTTATCTCACTCCTGTTATGGGACACTTTCTTTCGAGTCTCCAGCGGTCCTTGCCGGGGATCCCTTTGTCGCTCATGACGAGTGCCGGTCAGCTTAAAACATCGGAGGATTTTCGACCAATCGATGGTCTTTTAAGTGGTCCTGCCGGAGGCATCGCCGGTGCTGCCGCTCTCGCGAAGGCCGCAGGATTGGATCAAGTCCTGACTTTCGATATGGGTGGGACGAGTACCGATGTGGCGAGGGTGTCAGGTGAGCCGGGCTATCGTTACGAGCAAGAAGTGGGCCCGGTGAGGGTTCTCAGCCCGGCGGTGAAAATCGAAACGGTGGCCGCAGGCGGAGGTTCAATTTGTCAGTGGAGGAACGGCGGGCTTGAAGTGGGTCCTGAGAGCGCCGGGAGTGAGCCCGGACCGGCGTGCTATGGATGTGGGGGGCCCTTGACGGTGACGGATGTGAATCTTCTCCTGGGACTCATGGATGAAAGTCGCGCTGACATTCCATTGGATCGGGACGCGGCAGAAGCCCGTCTTGATGAACTCCTGTTGGACATCAACGGCGGGGTGGATCGGCACGAACTTTTATGCGGTTTGAGGACGATTGCCATCGAGCATATGGCGGAAGCGCTTCGACAGGTTTCCACCCGGGAAGGTTACGACTGCCGTGAACATGCCTTGGTGGCGTTTGGAGGGGCGGGTCCCCAACATGCGTGCGCCCTGGCACGTGAGTTGGGAATGAAGGCTGTTCTCATTCCGGCTGATGCCGGTCTGCTCAGCGCGTGGGGCCTTCATCAGGCCGGAGACCGTGAACTGAGGGTTCGTCAGATCTTGAAGCATCTCGATGATTCGGTGCCCGATTTGATTGAAGAGTTGGCTGAAGGACGTGCGATTCATCGCTGTCTCTTTGAGTTGCGCTTGCAAGGGCAGGATTCGTGTTTGGAGATTGAGACCGATGGAGGGATCAGCGAGATGGAATTGCGGGGGGCATTCGAAAAGCGATACCGTCATTTGTATGGAGATGCCCGTCCCAATGATCGCGAGATTGAGTGGGTGACCCTGAGGGTTGAGTTGGCAGGGCGATCGGAGGCTCTCGAGGTAGAGGTTTTCGAAAAAGGGGAATTCGTTCAGGAAGACCGGATCGAGCAGGATGGATTTTCCACGTTGCTTCTGGAGAGAGGTTGGAGAGTGCATCATGGCTCGAGGGGATCGGTGAAACTTGATTGGGAGGGTGGCGGCCAGGATGAGTCGGTGGCTCCCGAAGTGGTGGAGTCCGAACTCTATCGTCGACGTTTTGAAGGAGTGGTGGAAGCGATGGGAGAGTTGCTTCGAAGGACCGCACTTTCGACGAATATCAAGGAGCGCCTCGATTTTTCCTGCGCCTTACTCGATGGTGATGGGCGTCTTGTGGTGAATGCTCCGCACATCCCTGTTCATTTGGGGGCGCTGGGATTGTGTGTGCGGAAGGTATCAGAAGAGCATCAATGGCGTGAAGGGGATACGATCGTCGTCAATCATCCGGCATTTGGAGGATCGCATTTGCCCGATGTCACCGTGATGAGTCCGGTGTTTCATGACGGCGGCTTGGTCGCGTTTGTCGCAAATCGGGCCCATCATGCCGAGATCGGCGGTAAGACGCCGGGTTCGATGCCGCCGGATGCCCGCTGTCTCGCCGAGGAAGGAATTGTGATTCCTCCGACGCGATTCGAGAAGATGGGGGAAGATTTTTTTAAAGAGTCCCGTTCACCGCGTGACAACATTGCTGATTTGAAGGCGCAGGTGAGTGCGAATCGATATGGAGTCGAGGCTGTTGGATCTCTGGTTGCCCAGTCTTCATCCCTGGTGGTGAAAAGTCATATGAGATCTCTCTATCAACGTTCGGCTTCGTTCTTGAAAGGGACCCTTGTTGATCTCAAGGAAGGTTCGGCTTCGGATGTTCTGGATGATGGGTCCGTGATTCAGGTGGCAATCTCAAGGGGGGAGAAGTTGCTTGTAGACTTCAGTGGGTCCGCGCCGGTCCATTCCGGGAATCTGAACGCCACTCCTGCGATTGTCAGAAGCGCGGTGTTGTATGCGCTGCGACTCTGGTCGAATTCCGATTTGCCGCTCAATGAGGGGCTCCTGGATGAGGTGGAGATCATCACGGAGGAGGGGATTTTGAATCCTCCGCTTACGAGCGACCCGAGAACCTGCCCGGCGGTGGTGGGCGGAAATGTCGAGACGAGCCAGCGCGTGGTGGACGTTCTCTTGCAGGCCTTGGGTCTGCAGTCGAACGGGCAGGGGACGATGAATAATTTCCTCTTCGGCAACGACCGTTTCGGATTTTACGAGACGATTGGCGGGGGTGCCGGGGCTGGTCCGGGATGGAATGGGCGTAGTGGCTGTCATGTCCACATGAGTAATACCGCGATCACCGATGTGGAGGTTCTTGAAGAGCGTTTTCCGGTGAGGGTTCTGGAGTTTGGGATTCGGCGCGACTCGGGGGGCAAAGGAATTTGGAATGGAGGTGATGGTCTGGTCCGGGAAATCGAGTTCCTTGAGAACACCACGGTCTCGCTTTTGACCCAGAGGAGAGATGAACAGCCGAGGCCCAACGGGACGCCAGGTCGAAACTTACTTTGGAGGAATGGAGCGTGGCAGACCCTGTCCGGGATCGAAACCATACAGGTGGGGCCGGGAGATCGGATCCGAATTGAAACCCCGGGCGGTGGTGCGTGGTTGCAAGAGTAGAACACGTGGGTATAGTCCGCCCATGAGCGACCAAAAACCTCAAATCACGACTTATCTTAAGACCTTCTGCGGTTGGAGCGAAGGTGTTCGAGCCATTATGCGGAAGTATGATCTCGAGTTTGAAGAGAAAGACATCATCAAGAATCCTGCCTTCCGCTGGGAAATGGAGCAGAAGACCGGCCAGCCACTCAGTCCATGTGTCGAGGTAAATGGCGAAATGCTCCCCGATGTCTCCGGTGAAGAAGTGGAAGCCTTCCTCCTCGAAAAAGGCATCGTCAACGCCAGTGAAGAAGAGCCCGATGCTCCCATCGACTCCTCCTGCTCCCCCGAGCAGCATGAAAAGCAAGTCCTCGCCGAAGCTGCCGAAAAAGGTGAGCCCGGGAAGATCGTTTTTTTGGACTGATCCAAAGTAAGCAGAGCCTTCAAACCTTCGTAATATCAGCCCAACGCATCGCGTTGGGTTTTTTGTGTCCGGGTCAGCTGTTCAACTCTCCTTTGATTTGATGAATAGCAGAGCAGCCCAGGTGGCAAAGAGAACCCCGGTAAGGCCGCAGAAAAAGTCCATTGGGGAGAAGGTTCGGCTGGGGATGAAGTATTGCGAGGCTTCTTCAAGGGCGATGAGGCTGATGAGAACTGTGACGACTTTCATGGTGGCCGATTTGGTGCTGCCAGGAATTTTGGGAGCAAGGGCGATGATTGCCAGGAAGGCGAGAATACCCATCAGGACGAAGTGCCCGACTTTGTCGAAGTAGGGGATCCGGTTGACGAGTGCAAAGGTGTTGCCAAGGGCTCCCCTGTTTGCGGCCGTGATCACTCCGATGATGAAGAGGAAGAAAGCGATAAAAAGAGCATCTCGTGTCATCGTTTTCATCTCTTGCTGAGACCCAAGGTTGCCCGAAGTGTTCAATCAGGATTCATTTACTTGCTTTTTTTCTCTCAATCAGGAATCACGCTTGCTTTCGGTCTTCGAATTCCCTTGATTCGCCCATGGCGGATCCTTCTTTGGCCCTTTCTTTTGACGACGTCCTTTTGACGCCCAGTTTGAGCGAACTGCTCCCTTCTGATTCCGACGTGAGCACGGAGCTGTGCAGCGGAATCCCTCTCAACATTCCCGTTGTTTCGGCGGCCATGGATACGGTGTCGGAAACCGAATTGGCGATTGCGTTGGCGCGTGAGGGTGGCATTGCGGTGATTCACCGGGCCTGTCCGATCGATGAACAAGCTTCCATGGTGGCCAAGGTGAAGCGTTCGGAGAATGCAGTGATCCACCAGCCGCTTACCGTTTCGCGCAAGTTTACGGTCGCCCAGGTCCGCGAGATCATGGACCGCGAAGGCTTCTCTGGGTTTCCGGTCGTCGATGCCCGTGGCCGCCTCGAAGGGATGGTCACTGGCCGCGATCTGCGTCACATCCCAAGCGAGGAAGCTTTGGTAGAGGATGTCATGACCTCCATTGAGCGACTCCACACTGCCCCTGCTGATATGGATCAACAGCAGGCCCGTGAGATCCTTTACAAGAATCGCATCGAGAAGCTTCCCCTCATCGATGGTGAGGGCAATTTAGCAGGCCTCATCACGGGCGCTGATATTGAAAAAAGAATCACCTTCACGAGCGCGGCAAAAGATCCCAATGGTCAACTCCGTTGCGGAGCAGCCGTGGGACCCGGACCCGAATTTTTAGAGCGAGCCAAGGCTCTCATCGCAGCGGGGGCCGATGCTCTCTTTATTGATGCCGCCACGGGCCACACCACACGAGTGATGGAAGTGATCGAAAAGCTTCGAGGACTGGGTGACGTCCCGGTGGTCGCTGGAAACGTGGTTACGGCTCAAGGGGCGAGGGACCTCATCAAAGCGGGAGCAAGTTGCCTTAAGGTCGGTGTTGGCCCCGGGTCCATCTGCACCACCCGCGTTATCTCCGGAGTGGGGATGCCGCAATTCACCGCCGTTCAGAATGTCGCTGAGGCTGCTCACGAATTGGGAATTAAAGTCATCGCCGATGGTGGCATCCGCTACTCGGGTGACATCACCAAGGCACTCGCCGTCGGTGCGGATCTCGTCATGCTGGGCTCGCTATTGGCGGGCACGCGCGAGAGCCCCGGCCAGACGGTGCATTCCCAAGGTCGCCGTTTCAAAACCTATCGGGGCATGGGCTCCATCGGTGCGATGCGCAAGGGGGCGGGTGACCGCTACGGGCAAAATTCCAGCGGCAAGCTCGTCGCGGAGGGGGTCGAGGGCCGCGTTCCTTATAAGGGGCCACTCGCGGATGTCGTCTTCCAGCTCATTGGCGGATTGAAATCCGGAATGGGCTACGTGGGCGCGCGCAATTTTAAGGAACTTCGTGAAAAGGCCGAATTCGTCCGCATCACTCCCGGAGGACTCCGGGAGAGCCATGCGCACGATGTCACGATCACGGAAGAGCCGACCAACTACCAACCTGCATCCTAGATTTTTTAACATGCAAGAGACTCACCATGTCGCCGTTTTTGATTTCGGCTCCCAATACACCCAGCTCATCGTCCGTCGTGTCCGCGAGCTCGGTTTTTTCGCCAAGTTATACTCTCCCGAAGATATTGCAGAGATTGGGGATCCGGGTGCCATTATCCTATCCGGCGGCCCAAAGAGCACGAGCGAGCCCGATGCCCCCGATATCGACTTTGAAAGACTAAAAGCCTTCGGCGTGCCGGTCCTTGGCGTTTGCTACGGGATGCAGCTTCTGAATATCAAATTCGGTGGTTCGGTGAAGGCGAGTAACAAGCGGGAATACGGTCCGGCTGCCTTGATGCCGACCTGTCACAAGGATCTTTACGAGGGGATTTCCACCGAATCCCAGGTTTGGATGAGCCACTCGGACACGGTGCAGGATTTGCATGCGGAAGTCGAAGTGATCGCGACGAATCAACACGGGACTCCGGTGAGCTTACGCTGGCCGGGAGGTTTTTACGGAATTCAGTTTCACCCCGAGGTGACTCATTCACATGAGGGACTTCGAATCCTCAATAATTTTCTTCTTCAGGCGAAAGAGCTGCAGCCTTTCCATATTGAGGACTTTAAGCGTGAGATGATTGAAGGCATTCGCGATCGGGTCGGGACTAAGCAAGTTGTGTGCGGGGTGAGCGGCGGCGTGGATAGTACGGTTCTTGCGGTACTTCTCAAAGAGGCCGGAGTGAATGTCCGGGCCATTTTCGTGGACAATGGTTTGCTCCGAAAGGACGAGACCATCGCAGTGCAAAACAACTTCCACCGCATGGGCGTGGAGATCGAGACGATTGATGCTTCGGATGAATTCCTGACGGGTTTGGCAGGCAAGGAAGATCCTGAGGAAAAACGCAAGATCATTGGAAACCTTTTCATCAAAGTCTTTTGGGACACGGTGGGTGATGCTGAGATGTTGGCTCAGGGAACTTTGTATCCCGATGTCATCGAAAGCGCTTCAAACGCGAAATCGAAGGCCTCGGTGATCAAGACCCACCACAATCGTGTTCCCAAGATTCTAGAACTGCAGAAGCAGGGAAAAGTACTGGAGCCGCTGGCAGAGCTCTTCAAGGATGAGGTTCGTGAACTGGGAGCCGCTTTGGGGATTGCTCCTGATATTCTCGGGCGCCATCCCTTTCCCGGTCCGGGACTTGCCGTGCGTTGCCCGGGTGCGGTGGATCGCGAGCGGCTAAAAATTATCCGTGAGTGCGATGCCATCTTTATCGGAAAGCTCAAGGAGCACGGTTGGTATGATCGCGTTTGGCAGGCTTATGCGGGTTTAATTCCCGTGAAGACCGTGGGGGTGAAGGGAGATGAGCGTAGTTACGAATGGGCGACCAATCTTCGCGCGGTGATCTCCGAAGATGCCATGACCGCGGAGTGGGTGGATCTTCCGGCGCAGCTGCTTCGTGAGACCAGTCAGGATATCTTGAACGAAGTCAGCGGGATCAATCGTGTCTTATACGATATTTCCACCAAACCGCCTGCGAGTATTGAGTGGGAATAGAGTCGGCAACCTCTATTTCTGATATTCCTTAAGTTGCTCCAGCGCCGCGGGTGTTCCGATGGCTTTGAGTGTTGAGATGACATTCTCGAGAGCTTCTTTTTTTTCCTCGGGTGTCTTTGCGTAGAGGCTTTCGACAATGACGAAGTGCTTGAGGGCATCGGCCGGTTTGCCCTGGGCGATATCGATGTCTCCGGCGAAGCTCCGGAGTTGGTAATTCAGCTCACCTTGAGGGCGGAGGTCGAGAGCATCGGATGCGGCCTGTCGGGCGTCGTTATATTGCTTAAGAGCGGTGTGGGCCCTTGATTTGTAGAAGTAGGCTTCGGCCTTGCGGTAGGCGTTTTTCTCAAGCGCAAGGATGGCGGTGGCTCCTTTGAGGGCGTCCTCATTATGACCGGTTTCAAGTGAGGATTGGGTGTAGAGTTTCCAAATGAGCGGGGAAGCAGGGCTTTCTTTATCCTTCAGTCCTTCATTGAGGAAGGGCCAGGCGCGGGTGTGGTGTCCGTCTTTTGACAAGGTGGCTCCAAGCCAGCGCAAAATTGCGGGAGAGATCTTTGTTTCCGGAAATTCCTTGAGGAGAAGATTAAGTTCTTTTTCAAGAAGACGTGTGTCTTCCGCTTGATAGGCACTCCGGACGAGAAGCGGGCCAACTTTCGAGGTGAAGGTTTGGGGGTCCAGCGTGCGGGCTTTACGCAGGAGAGGGGCCGCTTCGGCAGTTTTTTTCAGACGATATTCGTTCCATCCGAGCCAGAAGGTGGCGGAGGCTTGTGTCTTTTGGTCGAGCCCGGGGAGAATGAGTATTTTTTCCTGTATCGCGGCAAATTTTCGCCAATCCTTATTCTCCTGATAGACTGCGGCGAGACGAAGAAGAATGGCCCGCTTCAGCTTTTGATCACCGGTGGCATTGAGCACGGCCTGATAGTCATCGAGGGCCTCGATCTCGCGGCCTTTTGAGGTGAGAAGCTCGGCCCGGTCGAGTCGAAGCTGGGTTGATTGCCTGGCATCGGGAAATTTTATGATGAAGGCATCAATGGCGGCAAGAGCTCCTTTTTCATTTTTGAGAGCGAGTTGGGATTTGGCGACGTGGTAACGGACACCCAGGGCATTTGACTCGTCAATAAGAGTGAGGTCGAGAAGACGATAGTGGGAGATGGCGAGTTGGTGATCTTTCCGGGCGTAGTAATGCTCGGCGAGAAGGAGCCGGATGGAATGAATTTTGGGGTCCTTGGGGTTTTCGGTGGCGTAGTTTTTCAGGAAAGCTTCGGCTGTCCGGGCAAAGTTTCGGTCTTTTCGTTCGTGGTCGCGAACGAGAACGCGGTAGGCCGCCTGGTAGCTGCTGGCGGATCCGGGGGAAAGTTTGGAAATTTGTTCGTAGAGTTCGAGAACATCCTCTTTTTTTCCAAGAGCCTCGTAGGATTTGGCGGCCATGATGAGGCGTTGGAGCCGGGCTTCTTTCTGAAGATTAAAGCTGCCTATCTTGAAGGCGGTGATGACTTCTTGCCATTCCTTATCGGCGTAATGGAGATTCATCAGGGCCAGCTGGGTCTTGCCTCGAAGGTCCTTAAGGGCGGCTTCCCGGAGCGCTTTGCCAAACCACTCTTTTGTGAGTTTTTTATCGCCCAGTTCCTGCGCCGTGAGTGCTGCTTGGAGAATGGCCTCAGCGCGCACATCGGCATTTTTTGAACTGGCGAGGAGGGCGAATTGCTCGTGGGCCTGACGATGGCTTTGCGCGTTTTGGTAGAGCCGGGCAAGTGCAAGGCGGGCGGTTTCTGCGAACGGACTTTCCTTGTCTGCAAGAACTGCGTTCAAGGCTAGAAGGGTGCTGCTATTATCTTCGAGTTTATTAAAACAGAGAAACCGGCGGTAGAGCGACTCGTGTTTGATCTTTTTGTTTGTGGTCGTGCCGGCCACGACGTTGAACCACCTTGCTGCCGAGGACCACTTCTCGTTCTTGTAGTCGTCGGAAGCGAGGTAGAGGGCCGAGGCTTCGACAAACTTGCCTGATTCCCAGTTGGTGGCGGCTGCTTCGAAGCACGTGCGGGAGGCTTTCTCTTCTCCAATTTGGCGGTAACACATGCCAAGAAAATACCAGGCGTCCAGGGTTTTCTCGTTTTTTGGAAAGGCGCGGATGAACTTATCCAACGATTTGGCCGCGCTCCGGTAAGCGCGCCCTCGTTTTTTGGGATCCTTTTCTTTCTGCGCATCGTTGTAGTTGAGCGTGGCGTAGTCGAAAAGGTCGCGGGCCGGGTCGGCCTTAAGCGGTTTGGCTTCCTCGATTTCGGGAGGGGCTGGCTCTTGTCCCAAGAGGGGAAGGGTTGTCCCAAGAGCAGTCAGGAGAAATGCGAGGAACTTCATGGCCGGGGTTATTTTTTCTCGGGTGATTTGGTGGCGAAGCCGATATTCCAGATTCCTGCTTTCTGGATTTCATCCAGAACTTCGAGAAGTTGCTGGTTTTTGCCCTCACGGTCGGCACGAATGCGGACCGGTTGTTGGTCGGCCCCGCCGGCATTTGCGAGTTCGGAAGCCTTGACGATGCGCTCCAGTTTTTTGCGCAATTCGTCTTTGGTGTAAACTTCACCGCTGATGGTGATTACTCCTTCGGCGGTCAGGTTGACCACGATCTCATTGGCAACGCGAGCTTCCTGGGATCCTTCGGTAGTGGTTGGGACTGACACTTCGAGGTCCTTTTCCTGCTCGGTGATTTGGTAGGTCACGAGGAAAAAAATGAGGAGAAGGAAAACAATATCGATCATCGGCGCAAGCTGGAAGCTGGCCGGCGGGGGAGAGTTGTCGCGAATACGCATGGGGGCGGCAGGGGGAGGTGATTCTAGGAATCGCGCAAGGGATAGTCGTCCCGGAGGGGTTGGCTGACTCCTCCGGGGCCCAAGCCGTGGGATTGGCTGAGTTGGGAGCCCACAAGGGCGAGGATGTGAGTACTGGCGGCTTCAAGTTCGGCGGTGTGGCTTTGGACACGACCGCGGAAGAAGGAGTAGAAGGTCATCGCAATGATACTGATGACAAGGCCGGCGGCGGTGGTGATGAGGGCTTCCCAAACTCCTTGTGCCAGTTCAAGTTGCTTGGCGCCTTCGATGTTGCCGTTGGCAATCTCCATGAAGGATTTGATCATACCGATGACAGTTCCGAGGAGACCGACCATGGGGGCAATTCCACCGATGTCGGCAAGGTAGCTGATGCGTTGGGTTAGGATGCCAGCCTGGCGGTTGCCCTCGGCTTCGGCGACTTCGCGAATCTCGGGCTGGCTGGCGTTGGGATTCTTGGTGAGGAAATCGAGGGTCTTTTGGGTGACACGGGCGACGGATTCGTTCCGGCGATGGCAGTAAGCGATGAGTCCGAGGTAGTCACGCTTGCGAATCATGGCCTCAGCGGCGTTCATGAACTTATTGGTCACCACGGTGCTGCGGCGCAAGGTGAGGAAGTAGAGAAGAATAAGAATCAGGGTGAAGATGGAGAGGACGACGAGAGCTCCCATGACCCATCCTCCTTTTTTAAGGATATCTACCAAGGTGATGTCTTTGACGACGTCGGCCACCTCCTGGGCCGAGGCGATGGAAGGGATCAGCGCAAAGATGAGCGCGAGCAAAAAGCAGATCTTCATGAAGTTGTGGGCGAGAGTCTAACGGGAGATTTTTGAGGTGCAAGTGCAGGAAAAACCGCCGAAAATGGCGGGTTGCACCCGTTGACGAAGTGGATTACGACTTTTTGGCCCCCAATCTTCCAGAAAATGTCCGAACTACCAGCCCTCCGAGCCCGCCTTGCGCAGGTTTCCCATCAGCCGGGAGTTTACCTGCACAAGGATCGTCTGGGCTCGATTATCTATGTGGGAAAGGCCCGGGATCTGCGGAAGCGGCTGGGTTCCTATTTTTTACCTTCGGGGAAGACGCGCGCGGATCGCAAGACACGGGCGCTTATTGATTCGATTTGCGATTTTGAAATACATGAGGTGCGGAACGAGCAGGAGGCACTTCTATTGGAGGGGAAATTGATCAAGCAATACCGTCCGCGCTACAATGTGAGCTTTCGAGACGATAAGCGCTTTCTTCTGGTGAAAGTGAATCTCGATGATCCCTGGCCGAAGTTTACCACGACGCGTTTGAAGAAGTCGGATGGGGCGCGGTATTTTGGTCCCTTTGCGCATTCGGGCGCGGTGCGGGCGACGGTGACTTGGTTGAACAAAGAGTTTGGGCTGAGAAGTTGCCGGCCGAGGAATCCGGGCGAGCAGGACTACAAGCACTGCAATGCCGATGTCATTCGGAATTGCATGGCTCCGTGTGTCGCAAAGGTCGGTCGGGAGGAGTATCTCGAGCAATTGGAACAGGCCTGCGAGCTGCTGAGCGGAAAGGGGAAGCGGGAGCGTTTTAAAAGTCTGCGGGTGGAGATGGAGCAGGCGGCGGTGAAGCTGAATTTCGAAAAAGCCGCGCGCTTGCGGGATGTGATTTTGAATCTGGAAAGGGCGTTGAGTCCGACGAGGCAGTTTTCGCGCGGTCGCGGGGTGCCCACGACGGTGCAGCCGACCGAGGATCTGGCGGAGCTGGGCGATTGGCTTTCGCTCGATGGCCCGCCAACGATCATGGAGTGCTTTGATATTTCCAATATCTCCTCGACCCACATTGTCGCGTCGATGGTGAGGTTCAAAAACGGACTGCCGGACAATCAGAACTATCGTCGCTATCGGATTAAGACGGTGGAGGGGCAGGATGACTTCGCGAGTATGGCCGAAGTGGTGCGTCGGAGATACGGGCGGATCTTAAAAGAGAACATGGAGGCCAATCCGGAGGTTACGGAAACTTCGCAGGAAAGTGCGGTGGAGACGCTGCGGCGACTTGCGGCGGAGGGGAAGAGCCCAATCACCCTGCCTGATCTGGTGATTGTCGATGGTGGCAAGGGACAGCTCAGTGTTTCGGTGGCGGAGCTGCAGCGTTTGGGGTTGGCGGGCTTGCCGATCGTGGGATTGGCGAAGCAGCGGGAGGAGATCTTTTTTCCACAAGAGAGTGAGCCGGTCTTGATCCCGCATGATCGGGGTGCCTTGAAATTGATGCAGCGGATCAGGGACGAAGCCCACCGGTTTGCAAATGGGTATAATGAGCTGCTTTTGAGAAAGCGGGTGAAGGAAAGCTTGCTGGATGACTGTCCGGGGATTTCGCCAGCGAAGAAGAAGTCGCTTTTGAAGAAATTTGGATCGGTGGCGAGGATTAAGGAGGCGACGGTGGACCAGATTGCGGAGATGCCGGGTTTTTCAGCGACTACGGGTGAGGTGGTTTTGAGGTGGCTGAAGGGGATGTCGTAGGTCGTCCTTACAAGGCTGAGGTGCTACCTGCCGATACAGTAGAGGAACTCTTGCCGGTTTCCTCGGTCGACTTTCCCGACGCGGAGGAAGAGTTCGTCTTTGAGGGCGACGGGGGAGGCGTAGGTGTCGCTGCCGAGTTGGTTCTCGGCAACTTTTTGGAAGCTGTCACCGGAAGCTTTGAAGATGACAGTCGTCCCGTTTTTGAGGGTGGCGAAGACATGGTCTCCGACGGCGAGAGGTGAGGCCATGACGCCGCGGCGTCCGATTTTCTCGCTCCACTTTTTCTCACCGGTTTTGGCGTCCCAGCAGTGGGCCCGGCCATCATCGGCGATGGCGAAGATCATGCCGCGATAGGAAAGAAGAGATTGTTCGTAGCACTGGATGACGTTGTTCCAGACGATTTTTCCGGAGCCGTCGGCTTTGACTCCAAAGGTTCCCTTTTCGGGGAATCCGCCGCTGGCGAAGACCATGTCATCGGTCCAGACGATGGTGCCACACATCGATTTGGAGCCGACTTCGGTTTCCCAATTGAGCTTGCCAGTGCCGGGGACGTAGCTGGAAATTTTCTGAATGCCGGAGATGAGGAGTTGTTCTTTGCCGGCAACGTTTGCGATCACGGGCGTGGCCCAGTAGTCGTGGCCTTTACGGGGAATGGTCCAATTCTTTTCACCGTCTTTGGTTTTGAGCGAGGTGATGAGACCGCCTTTTACCGTGCCGACGACAACGATGAGAGAGTCCTTGTGAAGAGCAGGAGTGGAGCCGTATCCGAACTTGTAGGAGGGGTGGTAGTCGCCGGCGGACTTTGACCAGACGATCTCGGCGGATGGGGTGACGGCGGTGATTTTGATTTTTTGATCGTTTTCAAAAACAACGAGGATGTTGGAGCCGTCCCATTGTGCTGTTTGGGAGGCGGGGCTGTTTTCCTTATGGAGGTGCTCAGGGAAACCACTCTTGTGGATTATTTTTTCCCAGAGAATTTTTCCGGTTTTACGATCAAGTGAGATAAGGGATTGAGTGCCCCTTTCCTGATCGCCGGTGGTGAGGTAGATTTTATCGCCGACGAAGATGGGCGTGGAGTGACCCCGGCCGGGGAGGGGTGTTTTCCAGCGGATGTTTTTGTCGGCCGACCATTCGGTGACGGGTTTGGCGTCGGCAGCGGCCTGGTTGTTCTTATCGGGACCACGCCACTGGGGCCAGTCGGCAGCGAAGGTGGATGAAATGAGGAATAGGGAAAGGGAGAGAGTTTTCATTTAGCGACGAGGATCGTGAGTGGCGGAAATGCGATAGTGATTTCTACGACTGCTGCGCGGAATTTCTACCGAAACCTTGCTCAAGATTTCTTCGGTGGATTCGATGGCAGGCTCGGCGCTTGTGATGCGGGTTCAGTTGATGAAGTCGTCCGAGATTTCAAGGTCGTCAAAGCATCGGTTTGGAGGGGGCATCTCATTGCTCCGGTGGAACTGAATGCCCCCGTTTGCGTCGAAGAATTTGAACTGCGTTAAAAATGACCCTTGCCCCGGAAGCTTCGCAGTCGATAGTTTCAGCATGAGCGACGACGATAAAGGTGGCCCCAAGGGACCGAAATACCCCGATCCCGAGGAGTTTAAAAAAACCCTTGAGGGGATGTTCGGAAAGATGGGCAAAGGAGGGTTTTCCTTCCCGGGGATGACCGAGAGTCCGTTCTCGAACGAAGCCGAGTCCGATGAGGTTGATGTGGTCGAGCCCACGGTTGACGATATTTTTCAATTCGATCTTCTTCCCCGCGATATCAAGGCCCACCTTGATCGCTTTGTCATTCGCCAGGATGATGCCAAGAAGGCCCTCGCGATTGCGGTCTGCGACCATTACAACCATGTCAAAGCGCTCAAATCCAAAAATGAGGACGACGAACACTTTGAGCTCCAAAAGCAGAATGTCATGGTGGTCGGTCCAACGGGGGTGGGTAAGACTTACCTCGTAAAGCATATTGCCGAGCTCATTGGAGTGCCTTTTGTGAAGGCTGATGCGACCAAATTTTCTGAAACCGGTTACGTCGGTGGCGATGTTGATGATCTCGTTCGAGAACTGGTTTCCAAGGCCAATGGTGATGTTTCACTCGCTGAGTATGGCATCATCTATATCGACGAGATCGATAAGCTGGCCTCAAGCGGCGGAGCCGGGATGATCGGGCGGGACGTGAGCGGACGCGGCGTGCAAACGACCCTGCTCAAACTCATGGAGGAGACGGAAGTCCCGCTTCGCAATTCCCAGGACATGCGTGGCCAGATGATGGCGATGATGGATTTACAGAAGGGGAAAAAGGAAAAGGATACCATTAACACGCGGCACATCCTTTTCATCGTGAGCGGAGCCTTTTCCGGCCTTGAAAAAATCGTTCGTAAGCGCAGCCAGGCGGCGCAGATTGGCTTTTCGGCCGAGCAAGCGGAGCCTTCCATGGATGGCGAGCTTTTCAAACAAGTGACAACCCAGGACTACATTGACTTTGGTTTTGAGGCTGAATTCATCGGACGTATTCCGGTCCGCGTCGTTTGCGAGCATCTGGAGGCACCTGATCTGGAGGCCATCTTAAAATATTCCGAAGGAAGTTTGCTTCGGCAGTATGAACGCGAATTCGAAGCCTATGGGATTGACATCAAGTTTAAGGATAGTGGCATCGGGCGAATTGCAGAAATGGCCGCTGAAGAAAAAACCGGGGCCCGTGGCTTGATGACGGTGGGAGAGAAGATTCTCCGGGATTTTAAATATGAACTTCCGGGCACCTCGGTGACCGAGTTAACTGTCGATGATGACCTCATCGACAACCGGGAAAAACATCTCGAAGGTTATCGGGAGCTTGGAAAGGAACTCGTTGTAGAGAAAGCGCGTCAGGAGATCGATGCCTTTGTCCGTGAGTTCAAAGACAAACACGGTGTCGTCATTAAGTTGGCTGATGAAGCAGTCGCGCGTTTGGTGAAAAAGGCCGGAGAGCAAGCTCGAAGTGTCTTCCAGGTCGCTCGTCAGCACTTCCGCGATTATCAGTTTGGTTTGAAACTCATCCAGAAGAATACCGGACAGGGTGAATTTCTTTTGACCGAATCTGCGGTGGAGGATCCTGACAAGTTTCTGAGCGAGCTGGTCGTGCAATCCTACCGCGATCAGAAAGACTCCTAGCGGACGGCGATGCCGCTTTGAAAGGTCGGGTCTTTGTTTTTTTTCCAGGAAGGTGAACGCTGATGCAAAATAGAAGGTCCATTCCGCCGTTAGTGCGAAAATGACAAGACATTTTCGCTATGGGAGTTTCCAGCTTTCTCTTTTGGCTTTGTATTCGCCAAGCGGAAGAAGCACGTAGACCGGTTGTTTGGTGGGATCGATCCACGCAACCAGTTTCTTCAAATTTGTCTCGGACATGGTGGTGCAACCAGCCGTGGGTTTGCCGCCCCCGCCGCGCCAAATGTGAAAAAACACGGCAGATCCCGCATACGGTTTGGCCATTGGCGGAGGATTGTGGGCGATGAAGAGCTTGAGCGAGTGAGCGTGGTCGTTTTGCTTCATCTGCTGTTTTTTTTCCCAAGCGGTTTTAGGAGCGTGAGGGAGGATGCGATGCTGGTTGTAGTGTGGGGATTTTGAATCCTCGACCCAGAGATCCCGGGGAGTGACCTTGCGATAGGGAAGCGTGGGGTGTTTCCGAATGGCCGGAGCATCTCCCCATGCACCACCGATGTGGAAAATACCAGCCGGAGATTTCACATCTCCTTCTTTTTTCAAAGCGGCTCCTTTTGGTGAGGAATGGATCCCAAGACCCCATGCCGAACCTTTGCGCCCGAGGCGAACTTTGATCGGGCCGTCGACTTTTTCCCACCGGGCTCCGTTTCGCTGATAGAAATAAAGGTCGGCGTGAGAGCTATTCCAGGAATTGGGAGATGCCACAACCGCTTGCCTGGACTTTGCGGGAATGCTCTGTCCGACCAGAGGCAGGATGAAGAGGAAAAAGAGGAGGGTTTTCACAGAGGAAACCTGGCCGCTCCCATGATGAAATCAATTGCCGAAGAAGTTATCGAGATCAACACCTTCATTTTCGACCGCTTTTCCATCGTCGCGCCCGGGTCCGTTTGATTCGGGGAGGGGATCAATGGGTTCAGTGACCACTTCGACTTCGCCCGATTCGAGAGCACCATCGAGATCCTCCCGAAGTTGGCCGATGATTTCTCCCCACCATTCGTTGTTGGCGAGAAGGTCTTCCTGATAAGCCTCTTGTTGATCCAGATCGAGAAGTGGATAGAGGTCCGAAGCAAGGTTCGATTCACCAGCCTTGCCGGCGACGAAGCCACTGACGATGATGCCTTCCCTAAACGAAGCATGATGGCTCACAAGAAGTGGGAAAACCTCCCGTCTTTGGTTGGGAGTGAGCTGATACCGCTTTGTCATCTGCTGGAGTCGTTCCCGGGCCTCGCGCTCGATCTTCTGCCCAACATCCTGAAGCGAGATTTCGGAGACGGTCACCTCGTAGATGGTTGGATCCATCTTCCCGACGTTTCGGCTGGAGAGCGGAAGGGGGATGGAATGGTCGTTTCTTCGGGAAGATCTCACCGTTGAACTTGAGACGGCTGCCGATGCACCCGAATTCTGGTTCGCGCGCTTGTTCTCCTGCTCGCGGAACGAGATGAAGAAGGCAAGAGTCCCCGATACGCAGAGAAGTGCGATGCTGAGAATGAACTGCGAGCGTGTCATGATTTTGGGAGAGTAACAGGATGGGAAGAACTATTGAAGATCTAAATCGAGTGTTTGACGGAGTTTCTGTCGTTGCTTTTCGACGCTCGCTTTTTGGGCCTCATCGAGGTGGGGAATGAGTTGGGTGTGAAGTTCGAGGATATGCTTCGAGTATTCCAAAAGCGCTTCCTGACGGCTTTCCCGGATTTCGTCGTAAGTCTTTTCGATTTCGGCAGCCACGGCTTTTTTCTGGGTCGGGGTGAGCTTAAGCTCCCGATCAAACCGGGCGAGAGTTCGTTCGACCCAGAGCCCTTTTCCCTCTTTTGCGGAGGGTGACTCAATTACTAAAGTATCCGGGGTTTGACGTCCTCTTTTTTCTCCAAGAAGAAAACCGATGCCATACCCGCAGAGAAAGATCGCGAGCAAGGCCATGCTGATGATGAGGTAGTCTTTCAATCGTGGTTTCATGGTGCTTTCGGGAAATCGGGAACAGTGGGACTGGCTGGTGGCTGCGTTGCTTGGTCTTCACGGACCATGAAATAAAAAATAGCAAAGGCAATCCCTGCGATGAGCGCCGCGAGCAGGGAAATACGGCGCCAGGTCAGAGTGAGGAAAGCCATGCGAACTTTTTCGCGAAGGCTGCTGATTTCTGCCTGCGGTGGTTTGTCGACCTCTTGCAAAGGGGCCTTGCGAGCGGCTTTCACAAGTCGTTTGAGCGGGTCTTCGGGTGAATCCATGGTGTGATGGCTTTAGGTTTCGGTTTCGAGTCTCTGGAGGGCGGTAGCAAGTTTTTGACGTGCCCGCATGGCGGTCACCTTGACATTGGAAGCCCCCCAGCCTGTAAGGGAAGTGATTTCCTGAACACTTTTTTCCTCCAAATCCAAGAGGCGGATGATGATTTGTTCCTTAGGTTTTAAGGTTGAAATCAAGCGCTGTAGCAGTTCGCGCATGGCGGCCAGATTTCCCCCCTGGTCGACCTGCTCACCGGAAAGGGTTCTTTCGAGTGCTTCGGCCTGTGTTTCGTTGAGGTCGGAGTAACTGACGAGGGGTCGGACACGATGACGGCGGAGCCAGTCGTAGCAGGTATTGATGGTGAGTCGCGAAACCCAATGCCGGAAGGGGCTGGATCCCTTGAATTGGTCGAGTTTCAGGAAGATTTTCGTAAAAGCTTCCTGGGCAAGATCGTCGTGGTCATTTTTTGAGCGGACCTGACGTCGGATGATTCCATAGACTTGGGTCGAGAGAATCTCGAGAAGCTCCTTCCAGGCCAATTCATCACCATCGCGTACTCCGGAGAGGAGAGCGGGAGTGATTTCGACCTGATCGTCGTTCATGCAAGCCGTTCTTCTCCGGGGCCTACTTAAACTTGGTGCTCATCATCCACTCATACCACACCGTCTCAAAGGCGACATCGTCGGGGTAGCCATAGGTTTTGAGGAGGAGTTCCTTGGTGGGTTCGGCACCGTCACGAATCGCTTTGATGAAGGACTGGTAGGTTTTGGCTCGCTCTTCGGTGCTCACCAGGAAGTAAGTGAGGGCAAACATGTAGCCTGACTCGTTTGGCGAAAGAGTGATGATTTGAGCATTGATGGTTTTCTCAAGGCTGACTCGTTTTTCCTTCTTGCAAAGCTTGCGAAGAATACGGGGCCAGGCTTCTTCGGGGCCGAGGGTTCCGCCTTTACGGGCATCGACTTTGGCATCGGGGTTGGCCCGGTAGTAGGCCTCGAAGTCGAGGTAGTAGATGGCGCACCGATCAAAAACCATGTGTTCCGCGTAGTATCCCATACCGCCAGTCATCCAGAAGGGGAGATCAGCCTGTCGGCTGCGTCCTTTCATCAAGGCTGTGCCGAGGCTGTGGACGAGGATTTCTTTTTTGTCCTGCTCCTTGCCTCCGCCCGAATTCATGGGGTCGGTTTTGCAAATGACGAGGTAGCGGTTATACGGGTCGAGGTAGTTTCCGACCTGCTTGGTGATTTGAATGTTGCCAGCGACCCAATTGTATCTCCTGGCATCGGTCATGACACAGCGATGAAACGAATCGCCGGCATCTACGAGGTAGGTGGTGAAGCGGAATTTGTCTTCCTTGCCAGCTTCCCGGCCGCCGGGAGTACGGAATTCATCTTTTTCAAAGTCTTCCTTCAGGCCCGGAAGGATCTCGAGGAGAATTTCGTAGGTCTTTTCGCTAAACTTTCGAGCGGGGTCGGTGCTGGTGCCGCTGGTCCGGATCATGAAGTGATCGAGCTCTTTTTCCCGCCACTTCATCTCGGGGAAGTGAATGGTTTGGGCAAAGGAAATTCCAAAGGATAAGAAGATGGCAACAGCCAAAAAACGCTTCATCAAGGGACGCTAGAGCAGGGATGATGAGGTTGCAATCAGGGAAACCAGCCCTTGCGACATCCTGCGGGTTTTGATAATTCAAAGATCCAACAATCACGAATCAATATGTTTAAACAATTTAAAGAATTCGCCTTCAAAGGCAATCTCATCGACATGGCGGTCGCTTTCATTATCGGGGGTGCCTTTGCGACGGTCGTTAAATCGCTCGTCGACAATCTCTTCATGCCACCGCTTGGGGCACTGATGGCAAACGTCGATTTCAAGAATCTCAAGTTCGATCTCATCGAGGCCAATGCTGAAACCGGAGCCAAGGCGGTGACTCTGAATTACGGCCAATTTCTGACCGATCTCCTTTCGTTTCTTTTGATGGCCTTTGCCGTTTTTCTGGTGATCAAGAAGGCCCTCGGTGCCCTCCAGAAGAAAGAAGAGGAAAAGCCCGCAGATCCTCCCAAGCAGGAAGTGCTTCTGGAAGAAATCCGCGATCTTCTTAAGAAAGGATAATTCTTTCCGCTAAAACCTCTCTTTAGAGTATCGGCGGCTCTCTTTTTAAGAGGGAGCCGCTTTTTCATGGCCATCCGCTAAAGCCAAAAAAAGCCCGGTCGATCACGACCGGGCTTCTTATTCGAACTAATTTTAGGAGAAGAAAGGATTACTCATCTGCCGCAGCGGGCTTTCCTTTGCCCTTTCTGGGAGCATTTTTTCCTTTTCCTTTGCCGCGGCCTTCAGGGGCACCTTTTCCACGGCCTTCAGGACGACCTCCGCGAGCGCCAGCTCTGGGGGGGATCTCAGCGCGCAATGCGATGAACCTTGGATCATCGGCGAGAGCCTTGCGGTCTCCGGCATGTTCCTTGTAGAGAGCTTTCATTTCATCCATCTTGGCCTTCCGCTCATTCTCGGAAAGTGCCTCCCAAGCGGCGGTGCGCGCCTCCATGTCGGCCTTGAGCTTCGCTTTCTCTGCCGGGGTCATTGCTTCAATCTTAGCTCTGCGTTTGTCCATCGCCTTCTTGCGTTCGTCCATCGCAGCCTTGCGCTTGTCTTGCTGCTCTGCGGAGGGCTTCTCGCGGCCCTGGCCTTTGTTGGCTTTTTCATTACCCTCGGGAGGCGCGGCATTTACGATAGCACAAGTGGCGATGGCCACGGCGATTGATGTCAGTTTCATTTTCATAGTTTTTTGAGTTGTCGGGATGGTGTCGTCTCCCGGATTCGCACGATCTAACCTGAGTCTTCGCGAAGAGTTGCAGATTTTTTTCGAGAATTGTCATTGCCCGTCTCCGGCCCTGTCTCAAAGATCCCCCGAATGCCAGACGAGGCCAAAAAACCCACCAAAGCCGAAGTCTTTCGCGCGAGACTGACCAGTACCCTGATTTTATGGGCGATCGTGACTGCGGTCTTTATCTCCCAGAATGCCTGGGCCTTTTTCGGATTGGTGAGTTTCCTCACGATTGCAGGGGCGATTGAGTTTCGCGGGCTGTTTTCGAAGTTTCCCGGCGATGGTTGCCGGACGATTGGTTTGGTTGCCGGGTTGGCGGTGGCTCTTCATACGGGAGTGGGACTCATCGGCGGGTGTCTGGACCAGGACAACTATCTTTGGGAGCTCGTAGGGCTCATTGTCGTGGTTCTGGCGGGATTCTGTTGGAGATTTCGGAACGGAATCGAGGGCCGCCAAAGTGTTGATGCGGTAGGGGATGGTCTCTTGGCTTATGTGTATGTGCCGGTGCTTTTTGGATGCTTTGTTTTTCGTCTCATCTTCCTTCCCGACACGGGGGGAGAGGTGCCGGGGGCGTGGTTACTTCTTCTCATGATCGCGGCGGCGAAGTTCACCGACATGGGGGCTTACATCACGGGCTCGCTCATTGGGAAAAACAAGATGGCCCCGCATCTCAGTCCGGCAAAAACGTGGGAGGGATTTTTTGGCGCGCTGGCATTTGCCCAACTGGCGGCCTGGAGCGTCTGGGCCTTGTCCGGTGAGACGCTGGCGTGGATTCCTCCAATTCACGTCGGGGTTCTTACTCTCTTGATTGGATTGGTGGCGGTGGCCGGTGACTTGGCGGAATCGGTTTTGAAGAGGAGTCTGGAGGTCAAGGATTCTGGAAATCTCATGCCGGGAATCGGCGGGATCTTGGACCTGATCGATAGCCTTTGTTTTGCGGCTCCGGTGACCTACTTTTATCTTTTGGCGACAGGCCTGGCGTCATGAAGAAGCGGGTTTTAATTTTAGGTTCGACCGGTTCGATCGGAACGAGCGCCTTGATTGTGGCTCGGCAAATTCCCGATCGAATGGAGATTGTGGGACTGGCTGCCGGGACCCGGGTGGAGGATCTTGAGGAACAGGCGCGGGAATTTGGGGTGAATGATCTCTGTTTGGCCGACGAATCACGATGGGGGGAGTTGAAAGGAGACGGGAGAACGGTTTTTTCGGGAGCCGGGGGATTGGTGGAGATTGTCGAGGCAACGAAGCCCGATCTGGTGCTGGTTGCGATTGTGGGAGTGGAGGGCTTGCGTCCGACCTTGAAAGCGATCGAACTAGGGTGTGATGTCGCGGTGGCGAGCAAGGAGATTTTGGTGATGGCGGGTGAGGTCGTGATGAATGCCGCACGGGAGAAAGGAGTCAATATCCTACCGGTGGACAGTGAGCACAACGCGATCTTCCAGTGTCTTGAGGGGCATAAGGGAGGCCCGGAGGAAATACGGCGATTGATCGTGACGGCTTCGGGCGGGCCCTTTCGAACCTGGCCGGTTGAGAAGCTATCGGAGGTGAAATTGGAGGACGCGCTCAAACATCCGACCTGGGAAATGGGGCAAAAAATTACCATCGATTCGGCGTCTCTTTTTAACAAGGGGCTGGAAATGATTGAGGCGCGCTGGCTCTTCGATATTCCGATGTCGAAGGTCGAGGTGGTGGTGCATCCGCAAAGCATCGTGCACTCGATGGTGGAATTTATTGACGGCAGTGTGCTGGCCCAGTTGAGCACGACGGATATGTGTTTCCCGATCCAGTATGCCGTGGTTTGGCCGGAGAGGTTGAAGAACGAGCTCAAGCCATTGGATTTTCCAACGCTGGCGAAACTGGAATTTGAAGCCCCGAGGGAAGCTGATTTCCCGGCGCTGGGGCTGGCCCGGGAAGCGGGCGAACGAGGGGGGACCTTGCCGGCGGTTTTGAATGCGGCGAATGAAATCGCCAATGCCGCATTTCGAAAGCGCTCCCTGAGCTTTCCTGGAATCTGGGAGGTGGTTGAGAAGACGATGCGAAAGGTCGAACACATCGACTCGCAGGAGCTGGATGTCGTCGTGAATGCCGATCTTGAGGCGCGGCGAATTGCGCGTGAGTTTACCAAGCCCGGATGATTTCGTGAATGAGCGCCGGGCCGCGGTAAACGAAGCCGGTGTAGATTTGCACGAGGGAGGCTCCGGCCGCTTTTTTGGCGAGGGCATTTTCGGCTGAGAAAATGCCTCCCGCTCCGATGATGGGGACGTCCGGGCCGAGGCCGGCATGGAATTGGCCGATCACCTCTGTCGAGTGAGTGGTCAGTGGAGCCCCTGAGAGGCCCCCGGCTTCCCCGGCATTGGGGTGACCTTTGACGGCGGCTCGTTCAAGGGTGGTGTTGGTGGCGATGAGAAAATCGAGGCCGCCATCGCGAAAGACTTTGGAGAGTCCGGTGATTTGTTTTTCATCGAGATCGGGTGCGACTTTGAGCGAAAAGGGGACGTAGCGACCCGTTTCCTCGTGGAGCTTGCTTTGGAGTTTTTTAAGGGTCTCAAGAAGTCTTCCTGCGGCGTCCTCGGACTGAAGGTCCCGAAGTCCGGGGGTGTTTGGGGAGGAAAAGTTAGCGGTGATGTAATCGGCCCAAGGGTAGGATTTTTCGAAGGCGATGGCGTAATCGTCGTTGGCCTGTTCATTCGGAGTGACTTTGTTTTTTCCGATGTTGATGCCGACGATCCCTTTGTAGGAAGTTGCAGAACGGGCGTTGGCGAGGCCTTGATCGATGCCGGGGTTGTTGAAACCCATGCGGTTGATGAGGGCCTTGTGCTGTGGAAGGCGGAAGAGGCGGGGTGAGTCGTTTCCGTCCTGCGGTTTTGGGGTGAGGGTTCCGACTTCAATGTGCCCGAAGCCGAGCAGGCCGAGGGCGTCGATGGTGTTGGCTTCCTTATCGAGTCCGGCGGCGAGACCGATGGGATTTGGAAAGGTGAGGCCCGCAAAGGTGACCGGTTTTGATTCCGGTTCGGTCGTCATTGCCTTGAGCAGGCCCAACCTTTCGGTCTGGCGAAGCCCGGCCATGGAGAGGTGGTGGGCGCGTTCGGCATCAAGCCGGAAAAGAAGAGCACGTGCGGCGGGGTAGAGGAGATTGAGCACAAAAGATTAGTGCCGAAGTTGGGCGACTTAGGCAAGTTCGGCGATCGACGGATTGTTTCCCGGTGGAGCCAATTACGGAGCGCAGACTAAAGTCAGCGCTCCGAAGTTGTCTTTCGCAGCCGAATGGGGCCTTTGGCGGTGGAGGGATCGACAATTTGGCCTTTTTGGAGGATGTCGATTTGGCCAGTAGCGACGAGGCGGCGGGCGGCGCGGCGGGTTCGTTCCATGTGGTTGCGCCATTCATCGCCGGGGAAGAGAAGGCGGGCAGCTTCGTTGGGGCAGATCGTGGCCTTGTGCACTCTTTGGCCGACAAGTTTTAGGATCGTTTCTTCGAGCTGCAAATCAAGAACCCCCGGTTTTGATTTGCGACACCGGGTGGAGCAGTAGCGGATTTCATCCCAACAATTTTCCCACTTCTTTCGCCACTCGATAATGCGTCCACAGGACTGACAGATTTTTTCAGCGTTCATCGTGGGTTGCTTTTTCGACGTATGACGTGATGACTTTGAGATGACGGAGCAACTGACCAATCAAATTATCCGCATGGCTTGGGAAGACCGGACGACGTTTGACGAGATCGAGAAGCGGACGGGACTTTCGGAGGCCGGGGTTATCAAGGTGATGAGGCGGAGTTTGAAGGCGAAGAGTTTTCGGATGTGGCGAAAGCGGGTGAGTGGGCGGGTGACAAAGCACGCCGGGAAATTTCGCGAAAGTCGTTTACAGATGAAGCGGGTGCCGGGGTTGCATTTGATCAATCGGGACGAAAAGGATTGAGATCGAATTGTCCGGTCGCGCGCATGACTTCGGCCGCGACAAGGGAACCGACGACGGCGCCGCGGTGGCAATTGTCGCCGCCGACTTTGGCGTTGGCGATGACGACGGCGGGGAAGTTGTCGTGGTACTTCCAGGCGAGATAGAGGGAGGCGGGGAAGGATTGATCGATGTAGCAGGCGGGGCTGAATCGTTGGCCGATGACGACGCGGTCGGGTTGGCGGGACCAGTCGTTGGCCTTGCGGGTGGAGAACCAATCGCCGGCGGCGGTCATGAGGGCTTCCCGGAGCGGAATACCATCGGTGATCGCTTGGAGGAGGCGGGTGAGGCAGTCGGAGGCGCGGAGGACATTGGAGTGTCGGTGCGTGAGGGTGACGTGATCCTTGATGGTTTGGCGATGGTCACCGGGCGGGAGGGCGGCGAGGAGTGATGGCACGGTGGCGAGGCCGCCGATGTGCTCGTCCGAGATGCCGCATTTGAGGATGTTTTTGCCGTTGGCATATCGGGTGAAGAAGGCTCGATGGTATTCCTCAAGGTAGGTGTCACGATGCCATCCGGGGGTAAGCATGAGTTCGATGTAGCGGAGGACCCAGCGAGTGGGATCGTATTCTCCTGCTTCTTTGACCTGGTTGTAGATTTCGCGGGCGAGTTTGAAATTGGCGGTGTTTTCGCCCGCGTGGAGGTTCTGGTGGTAGTGGATGTTTCGCTGTCCCCAGAATTGGGCCTGATCGTGGAGGATGTCGCCTTTTGCGTTCACCGGCGTGTATTCCGATCGCCAGAGGATGCTGTCGGGATGATGCGGAAGAGGGGCCTGGTAGGTGGAGAGGTCGGGATAGTCTTCATCCATGGCTTCACGATTATAGTACCAATGAACAGGCATCGCAAAGGCGTCCGCGATGAGGGAGCCGTGGTGGGCCGCGTCGTGAATCGTCATGAAAGACTATCGCGGGAGATGGGAATTTGTCTTCGGGAATCTTCGCCCGAAATTCAGGAGATCAACTCGGTCATTTCGCCCGTGCTGTCGACGAACTTTGAGGACGGCAGCCCGAGTCGATTGGTGAGAGTGACGAAGAGATTGGAGAGAGGGGTGTTGGATCCAAAGCGGTGGTAGGCACCATGGTTGAGACCCAGTTTGTCTCCTCCGGCCAAGACCAGCGGGTAATTGGTGTTGTTATGAGTCGTGCTGTTACTGCTGCCGTAAAGAACCATGGTGTGGTCGAGAAGGGACCCTTCGTTTTCGGGGGTGTCTTGCAGCCGTTGCAGGAAGTAGGCGAGTTGTTCTGCCCGGAAGCGGTCCCATTTTCCGAGGGCTTCGGCTCCGCCGGGTTTGTTCCATCCGTGGGCAAGGCTATGTTGGCTTTTGCCAAAGCCGAGGAGGGAGGGGAACTTGGTGGCGACCGAAGTGGCTCCGTTCATGTTGCCCATTTGGTAAGTCAGGAAGCGGGTTGAATCGGTCTGAATGGCGAGGAACATAAGATCGAACATCGTTTTGATCAGTTCGCCGGGAGTTTTGTCGTCGGCATCAAGATGAAGTCCGCTGGCATTAACTTCGGGCTTCGGAATATCAAGCCACTTTTCCGAGCGCTCTACCCGTTGCTCGATTTGACGGACCGACTGGAGATACTCGTCGAACTTTTCCTGGTCCTGTTTGCCGAGCTTGCGGCGCACGGATTTTGAATGCTCGAGAACGAGATCAAGCATGTGGTCCGAGTTCGTGAGTTCCTGCCGCCTGTCGGCCAGGTTTTTGTCCTCTTTCCCAAAGAGACGATTGTAAACGATGCGTGGATTGTGAAGAGCCGGGACCGGTTGCCCGCTGCGACTGAAGGAGAGGGTGCTTGAGCGGGTGGCTTCGCCCACGCCGCCATCGACTGATAGGCTGAGCGAGCGGAAGCGGGTTTCGCTCCCGAGTTTTGCGGCGAGGAGTTGATCGAGCGAAACGGAGTTCCTGAGTTGTCCTCCTTTGAGTTTGGCCGCGGTGAGGAAGATATCGGCGGTGTCATGACCACCAATCTTGCGTCCATTGGGATGAGAAAGTCCGCCTAAAACGGAGACGTGTTTGCGAAGTGACTCCAGGCACTTGAGGCTTTCGTTGAACTCAAAGTCACGACCCGTTTCATTCGGAAACCATTGCCACTTGGATTCGTCGCTCTTTTTCCGCGGGAGGCTGACTCCGTAGGGGAAGTAGACGGCACAGAATCGTTTTGGTCGTGTGGAGGCCCCGGCGTCCGCTCCCATGCACTCAAGAAAGGGCAGGGCGAGTGATGCTCCGAATCCTTGCAAGAAGGTCCGACGGGGAAGGTGCCAGGGTTTACGGTTCATGGTTCACTTACTTTGGAATGATTCGCTCGCTACGACGAGCTGAATCAAGGTTTTGATACGGTAGTCCTCGGCCGCAAATTTCGAGGCAAGTTCTTCCACGTTTTTCTTGTCGGGCAATTCCAATCGGCGGCCGAGGGCATAAGTGAGGAGCTTGGTGGTGAAGGCTTTGGCAAATTGATCCTTTCGCTCGTTTGTCAGATACTTTTTGAGATCTTCAATGCCTGCAACATCGCTGCCATCGGGCAGGGTGGATTCGGCAGAAATCGGGAGCTTTGACATGCCCTTGCCCTTTGATTTTTTTCGGAGGATCTGATCCCGCCAGAGTCCATCGGCGCCAAAATTCTCCAGAGGAATTCCCCAGGGATCGATGCCGCGATGGCAGTCATTGCAGGAGATTTCCTTCCGGTGTTCGGCGAGTTGATCCCGAACCGAAAGGTTGGCGAAATCAGGATTGGTGGAATCGAGTTCGGGGACATTGGGGGGAGGATCCGCGGGACGATCATCAAGGAGCCGTTCCCTGATCCAGACGGCGCGTTTGACCGGGTGGGAATCTTCACCGGTGGAGTTTCCGAGAAGAATGCTGCCATGGGTGAGGACTCCGCCGCGATGATCGCTTGGCTTTAATGAGACCCTTTCGAAGGTGCGGCCTTTGGGCCCGGGGATCCCGTAGTGCTTGGCGAGCGGCTCATCCAGCATGGTGAAATCAGAGTCGAGGATGTTGAGGGCGCTGAGGTTTTTGGAGAGGAGTTCTCCGAAAAAGTGGAGGGTTTCACCGCGCATCGAGGATTTCAGTGCTTCATCAAAATTCGGGTAATAGTTGGGGTTAATGGCCACCCGCTGGAGCGCCCCAACGTCCAGCCATTGGTCGGTGAATTGCTCCACGAATTGCCATGACCGTTTGTCGGCGATCATGCGTTCGACCTGCTGACGGAGGATCTTTGGATCACTGAGGGTGTTTCCCCGGGCCAGTTTGAAGAGCTGGGAGTCCGGCATGGTGTTCCAGAGAAAGTAGGAAAGTCTTGAGGCCAATTCCCAATCAGAGATGGGACGTTTTGATTTACCGGAGGGCTCGACCAAGTAGAGGAAATCAGGAGAGATGAGGACCATCGCCAGGGTCTCGCGGATGGTCTCTTCGAATGATGACGCCTTGGGGCGCGTGGTCTTGAAGAAGCTGGAGTAGGGTTTGATTTCCTCTTTGGTAACCGGGCGACGAAAGGCCTTGCTCATGAAGTGCTTGAGAACGGCGTCGGCATAGGCGTTTTCGTTCGCTTTGAGCTTCGAGGGAAAGAGGATGTCAGTGTGGTGGGAGGGTGGCCAGTGTTCGAAGATGGGACCGACAATTTCCATCGATTCCACCTCGATTTGAGGGTAGGTGAGAGGTCCTTTGGTCGGTGTTTGTTTCTTTCCCTTGCCCCGGGCTTTGAGTGGTTTGTTCAATCCTTCGGCGTAGGCGTTATCGAGCCAGATCAGTAGTCCGGGGAACTTGCTTTGGGTTTTGCTGGGGAGAGGGAAGTTCTCAATGTGGCCCCGCATCTCGAAGACCTGCCATTCTTCACTTGTGACATCGACAGGTTCGAAGAAGGCGCGCGGAGCACGGGTGTCGGCCCGATAGCCAATGGCGGCGCGCAGTTGCGGGTAGCCCCGGCCCTCGGCGAATTTTGCTCTCACTTTGGCTCGGATCAGTATTTCCCCTGTTTCGGGATAGTTCTTCAGTTTCGCAATGAACTGTTGGTCTTTGTCGAGGATGTTGCTGCCGCGATTTTTGTCCTTCACTGTCTTTTCGAATTTCTCTTCAAAAACCCGGGGTTTTGGTCCGCTGACAATGGCCTTGGCCAGTCCTTTTCGTGCGGCTTCGAGATAATACTCCATCTGAAGGTCTGACATTTGCAGAGAGGAACCGTCGTTTCGAAAGCCGTCTTCTGAAAGGGATTCGGGAGGGAAGTTCTTGGCGTAGGCTATCTCGATCCCAAGCAGATCCTGCATCGTGTTTTGATACTCGGTGCGATTGAGTCTTCTGAGGACAATGCGCCCGCCGGTGCTCTTTTGAGCCTCAATCACGGCATCGATTTCCCCGGTGATCCAACCGGTGAGGATCTGTAGCTCTTTGCGAGTCAGCGGTTCCTCATCCTCAGGCGGCATTTCAGCCAGATTCAGGGCATCCTTGACGTCGTGCCAGGTTTCGGCAGCGGCGCGGTCTTTGATGAGGTCGATTGAGAGGGTATCGAGGCGAAGGTCTCCTTTTTGTTTTTTGGGGCCGTGGCACTTGAAGCAATGTGATTCAAGAATGGGGAGCACCCGGGTCTTGAAGTCGATGGATTCCTGACTCGCAGCTGTCAGGATGAGGACGGAGAATAGAAGGTGGCTGAGGCTACGAAAAGTCATCGAATACGCTGTGATCAGATACCAGAAAGCAGTCGGCGGTCTTTCAGGGCTGGCGGGAACTCAGGCGAGTTTGATGCCCTTGGCATCCAGGAGGCGTGACAGTCCGCCTGCTTTGAACAAATCTGCTCCCAACTCAACCACCTTCCCTCGCCGTAAATTCATTGAAGATGCGGGGATAGAGAGGTTTTTCCCGCTATATGCCCGGCATATTTATTGTTGGGTACCTTTGATATCCCGCCAATCAACTGGATCATCACCCACCATAGTGTAGAGATTCCCCCCTCTTCTACGATAGGATCTCTACTTGGCCATCTTCCCGTCACCGGATCGTAGTGACGGTAGCCGTAATAACGCACACCCGACGGAAGTTTCGAAGTGCCAGGGCGGTTTCCTTGGCGCGGTCGCTGGGTTTGAAGGCGGTTTTACTGGCTCGTTTTTTCCTCCTCACCAAAAATGCCCCGGCCGCGCTTTTTTGCGGTGGAGTGTGATTCGTGGGGAAGCGATTCTGGGAGGTGGAAGCCCATAAACTTGTCGGTATTTCTACCGCATTCGGGCGGCTTTGGTCAGCTAAAAAGGAATGGGTTTTATAGTCCCTGAGCCGTTTCCTACAATAATTTTGCGGCTGTTTATGCCCGGAAAATGAGACAACGAGAAGCGTTTCTCCCTCCATCCGATAAACGACACTGTCTGGAAAACGCTTCATGATGTAGCGCCGGTATCCTCCGTCCAGAGGGTGCCAAAATTCGGGGAAGTCGAGGATGTTCCGCTCGGCTTGCCTTAATTCCGCGTCAAAGTCAGCGGCAAGGCTCCTCTCGGCCTCAAAATACCATTCGATGATGCTCAGGATTTCGACCCTTGCTTAGGGGTGATATTGAAGGGTCATCGAGAGAGGATTCGCTCAATGGCACGGTGTAGTTCGTCACCGCTCACCGCCTTGGCTTCTCCCGATTTCCAACGGGCCACTCTTTGGTCAAGTTCGGCTCGAAATTCGGGCGTGAAATCTTCGGTTTCGTCGAGACTTTCAATGAGCTTGGAGGCGAGGTAGGAGCGGTCTGAGCGCGGAAGCTCAAGAGCTCCGGACATGATTTCTGCCACTGTGATCATGGTTGGAAGTTAGCATTCGGGGTTTCGTTATCAACCCCGATGATGGTGGCTGGGTGGGTGCTCTGGTAAACCTCTTTTAGGTGCGTGATGGCGACTTGCGTGTAGATGCTGGCGGTATCGAGTCGGGCGTGGCCGAGGAGTTACTGGATGACTCGGGGGTCGGCTCCATTTTCGTGCATGTGGGTCGCGGAACTGTGGCGCAGGAGGTGGTAGGACCCGGTCTTTTCGATCCCGGCTGCTTTGATTGTTTTGGCGACCCACTTGCCGAGGTAGCCGGCGTAATATGCCTCGCT
>CALFSW010000265.1 GCA_937916505.1 uncultured Verrucomicrobiales bacterium
TGCCAAAGCCGTATCCCGGTGAAGTCGATTTGTTGGTGGATGGAGCAGAGTTTTTTCCAGCACTTTACCGCTCTGTTGATGGCGCCAGGCAGCAAATTGACAGTCAGATCTTTATTTTTGATAACGATGACGTGGCAACTGATTTCGCTGATCGTCTGCGAAAGCGAAGCAAGGAAGTGAGGTGTCGGGTTCTGATGGATCGACTTGGATCGATCGCGGCGTGGTGGACTCCACCTGCCGGACCATTGCCGCCTGGATTCGTAGCGCCCTCGTCCATGCCTCATTACTTAAAAAAGAAGAGCCGGGTCAAAGCGAGAATGTCCCAGAACCCCTGGCTGGTGGCAGACCATTCCAAGCTGATCATGATCGACCGGAATGAGGCCTATCTGGGAGGAATGAATATCGGGAGGGAATACCGATACGAGTGGCATGACCTCATGGTGAGGGTGACGGGCCCGGTGACCACCGAGTTGCAAAATCGCTTTGATCGTTCGTGGAAGCTGCAGGGCTTATGGGGCGATTTGGGTTCCTTTTTCCATCGTGACCAAAAGCCGGATCTTACCGCAACCAAAGCATCGCACTTTCCGATTCGCATCCTGCGGACCACACCTGAAAGAGCGGAGATCGAAGAGGCCATTCTGGTCGCGATCAGGATGAGCCGCCGCAGAATTTATTTGCAGAATTCCTACGTCACCTCCGAACTCCTACTGAGAGAGCTTCTCGCGGCCCGCAAGCGAGGGGTGGAGGTGAATTTCATTTACCCCGAGGAGAATGATTCCAAACTTCTCGATACCGCAAACCGTCGATTCGCGGCGACCCTGTTGGACAGGGGATGTCGGGTTTACGCCTACCCAAAGTTTTCCCATGTGAAGGCGGTCATGGTCGACGACTGGGTTTGCCTCGGTTCTGCCAACTTCGATGGCTTAAGCATGCGCATCAATGGGGAATTGAATATCGCTTACACCGACCGAAAGAGTGCAGAGGAGCTTCGGAGCAGGGTCTTTGAGAAGGATATGAGGGAATCGAAGAGGCTCAAAAAGGTGGAGTTAAGAGTGCCGTCATATTCGCTTTCGACACCGCTTCTTCAACAGCTCTAGGAAAAAACGTGATCAAAGAATGGCCGAACTTTCGGAAGTGACCCGTCAGTTGGGTCGCTCATCGCCGTTATTGCTTTTGGCGGAAGGGGGCAGACGGCGTGGTTGGGCCGGAGCGCCGGAGCGGGTATGATCAAGCTCCGCAAAGGTAACGCTCCGACGATCACGAAAGGCCCCTATGCCGGGGAGATCGTGACCGGCGATCATATCACCAATTGCTTTCGCAAAATCTGCCGACTGGTGCGCAAAAAAAGCAGAGCTGCTCACGTTGATTCACACCAGGGTATGCCCCTCCGAAAGGAGAATTAAGATATGCGAACTGGGAACCCTCCCTAATGCTCCCTTCAACGGCTCCGTCAAACGTTCAACCCCAAAAGCAAATTCCTGCAATAACACGACTTCGGCGAGCACTACGCGCTCACGGCTAAATCACTTCTCCTGAACGGCGCACCGCCCCCGCCTAGAACCCAATAATAACTAACCCTTTGGTCACACCCAATCTCCAGCACGAAACACACAACTACTCCCATGAAAAAAAAAGTCAGCGTTCGATCCGTCATTCTCCTTGGCCTCACCATCGCCTTCGCCTGCTTGGTTAGTTGCGCCAGCGGCCCGACATACGCCGAAGTGAACTCTAAACTCCCTCCCATCGCAAGGGGGCATGGCCGTGTCTTCGTCTATCGTCCATCAGCCTTTGGCGCTGGTGTCACACCTGCGGTCAAGATCGACAAACAAGTGGTCGGTATATCAAAGGGGCAGGGATTCCTCTACTCGGACCAAAGACCTGGTAGTCACGAGGTTTCGATCTCCACCGAGTGGAAGCACAAGACTCCCGTCACTGTCCGGGAAGGGAAGAAGAGCTTCGTCAGGTGCAAAATGATGATGGGCCTGTTTGTAGGCCACATCATGCCCAAACAGGTTGATGCCACAACCGGAGAGAGCCAGATACAGAAGTGCAAGTTGGCATCACCATAGCACCCCAGCCACACAGGAACAAACACAGCTTCATAACGCTGGTCCGGGCGCCCCGCCGCAACCGGTGCAGAAGATGGACCTTGATGGGCTGCTTCACTTCGTGGCCAAACAGCAGGTCCTGTCGCCTCCGACCATTTGCCCATCGGGCTGATAGGACAATTGGTGGGGAAGTGAGAATGAATCTCTAATTTGGTTCCGCGGACACGCGGGTGAAGAGGGTTAGTAAGAGGATGGTCGAGACTGTGATCTGAAGTTGTTGCGCCTGGATGCCATCGTGTAGGACCTTCACCGAGAACTGGCCCGAGAGGGGCCCCGCGCTGAGATTGAACCAAGCATTGAGGAGGAGGGAATACTGGATGAGCAGGAGGACCCCGGTCGCAACGAGGCTTTGCTGGACGACAAATTGATATTTTCCATCTGAGACCAGAAGCGCGAGGGAGGCGAGGGAGCTGAAGAGAACAGGAATCAGAAACATCGCGAATTCCACTTTGTTGACCAAGCCATCGCCATCTGGATCGGCCATCGGGCCCGTCACCTCCGGATGGTTATCGATTTGATTTTGATTCAAGAAGAGTTGTTGCCAGAGGAGGAAGGTGAGGACGGTTGCCGCCAAAGTGATGAGGAACATCGCGCCCATGGAGCCACTGTAGGCCGCGCCAAGGATGAAGAGGGCGGTTCCGAGGAGCACGAGGCTGGTTCCCAAAGCCATGCCGGCATCAATGAAGGTCGAGGGGACGATTTTGCTCGCGGGACCGTAGGCAAAGAGGAAGCGGCTGAAGAGGAAAAGGAAGACGGCACCACCGACCTTGAGCGGGCTGGTGGTGGAAGTCGCACCGGGTGCGCCAACCGCGAGATCGAAGAAAAAATTGAGCGCCAAGGCCGAGCCGAATAAGGCTCCGGCTTCAGTGCCAAACATCGCGGTGAGAAAGCCCCAGGCGAGAGTGGTGGCCAGGAAGGCATAGATAAAAACGGATCCAGCATCGACCAAAGTGGGGCCGAAGGTCACATCATCGAAGGGCATTCCGATGGCGAGGAGGAGACCCGTGAACGCGATGGCAACAACCGCGCCAAAGCGGGAGCCGGCTTCAGATTTGTCAGAGAAAAGACGGAAGAGGGCTGCGTATGGAGAGCTGCGTTTGAAGAGATAAGCGCCCCCGTTCTCTGCGTTTTCTCCCGGAGCACCAATGATCATATGATCGCCTCCGAGCGCAACAGCAGCTCCGAACTCATTCGTATTGGCGAGAGTTTGACCGGGGGGAGTGGTGACCTTTTGGTTTCGAGAAAAGCTTTCACCTGCAACTTCGAAGAGAAAGACTGCCCCGGCACCGTGATTGGGAGCCCCAATCGCGAGGGTGTTGCCCAAGCCGTCGACGGCAGTGCCAAATAGATCGCTGCTGTTGAGATCGACATCTTGTAAGATTTCAAGGAATCCCCAGTTGTCCGAGCCTCCCTGATGACGTTCGTAAATGAAGACACTGCCGGTATCATTGTGTTTGGGCGCTCCCACCGCGAGGTAAGTTTTGCCATTGGTCTCGTCTTCAAAGAGGGCGATGGATTGGCCAAAACGATCACCATTGACCGGGTTCTCGGAGATCGGAACAACCACCGAGGTTTTCTCATCCCACGCTCCTGTTCCGCCATGATTTTCATGGAAGAGGTAGACCTTCCCGCTCCCCTTCCCGGGAGAACTGACCGCCATAACCTCTCCGATCCCATCGGAGGCAAAACCAAATTCGTCTCCTGAGACACCGTCGCTGGCGAGTGTTTCCTCCACTTGGGTGCCGATGACAGGATCCACGGTGATGGGGAAAACGGCATCGGTGAGATCGGCCTTGAGAGTCAGCATCCAGGAGTTTTCCTGTTTCTGAAGATGCATTTCTGAAGCCAGAATTCGATCGTCTGCATCGTGGACGAGGAGTTTGCTGTAGCTCAGGATGATACGCTCGTTTTGATCTTTGAAGAAAAGAGAGCCTTCTTTCCGGCTGATTTGGAGTTGACTGCGGAGG
>CALFSW010000266.1 GCA_937916505.1 uncultured Verrucomicrobiales bacterium
AGCGGGAATCCCTTGCAGATCTTTGGCTCCAGCTCAAAAGTTGACGCGAATGCCTAACCAGGAGGAGACTTCCGGAAGTGCCCTTTGGATCTCAAATGTCAGTAAGTTGAAGAAAGTTCCCGCCCTGATCAAGGGAAGGCACGACAGCCCGGCTGCGCAGGGGCTTGCGCTTCTCCCAACCACCGCTAACAATCCGCTCGTGAGTCGTTGCCTCCTCCTTTTTCTCCTGTGTCTAGCTGCCGGCATCTTCACCTCTTGTGTCGAGGGAGAGGAAGAGGTCTGGGTGAATCAAGATGGATCCGTCCGCATTGTGGCCCATTACGAACTCCCGGGAATGGCAATGAGCCGTCTGGGAAACCCGGATGACCTGAAGCAAGCACTCATCAGCATCGATGAGAGAGAAGAGGGGCTTAAAATTCAAGCTCTCTCTTTTGGTCCCGATAAAGTGAGTGGGAAGATCGTTTTCCATCTCGAAGCCACTTTCGAAAGCGCCTTCGACCTCCTTGAACTTGTCAAAAGGAACGAACAAACCTTCATCGAAGAATCAGGTGTCGATCCAGCACAAATCGATGCCCTCGCCGGCTCAATTGATTTTAAATTCGAAGATCTCACCCCGAAGCTCCGACGGGGAGTGAATCTTGGAGGCCTCTTCCCCTCGGCAGTCAGCAAACGCCCGCGAATGCTCGGGCCTTCAAACTTCAAGTACACCATCCACCTCCCCGCCAGGGTCAAGGAAACCAACGCCCACTTTATCTCGGACGATGGCCGGACCATCAGCTGGACGTTTCTCCTGAAGGAACATTTCGACGCCCCAATGGAAATGGTCGTCAGCACGGAACTCCCCGTCCCTTGGTGGGCATGGGCTGTGCTCGCACTTCTGGCATTCGGCTTGGCCTGGCTGATTTGGCGATTCGTGATTCGCCGCTTCCTCTAGATTCCAACAACGGCTGCCCGGCTCATCAGGTCAACCTCCTTGCAGACCTTCGCGCAGTAGCGACCCATTGCGTCTTCGCAATCCTCACAAAGCAAGAACTGCGCATTACAGGGCATCCACGCGCAGTTTCGATATCGAACGCCGGGCATGCCGCAATGCCGGCAGCTTGAAACCACTTTGGCTCCCTCCGTTCGATTGACCGGAACACTGAGACGCTCATCGAAGACATAGCATTCCCCTTCATACCCCCCGCCCTTGACCTCCTCATCTTTGCCATAGCTCACAATGCCTCCATCAAGTTGATAGACCTCCTTGAAACCCTCCTGCAAAAGAAAACCGCTGAATTTCTCGCATCGAATCCCACCCGTACAATAGGTGAGGATTTTTTTCCCGTCGAGCTCCTCCCGATGATCGCGCACCCACTTCGGCAAATCCCGGAAACTGGGAACATCCGGCAAAAGCGCGCCCTCAAATCGCCCGATTTCCCACTCATAATCATTCCGGGCGTCCAGCAGCACCACATTGTCCTCTTTCATCGCCTCACGCCATTCAGCGGGCTTGAGATGGGTTGCGGTCAGGTCAAGGGGATTAAAATCCTCCTCTCCCAATTCCAGGGTGACCACCTCGTCGCGGACTTTGATCGATAGTTTTGGGAAAACGTGCCCCTCCTCCGGGTCAATCTTCCAGGCAATCTCCTGCATCAAAGGATCGGAATCCAAGGACTCCCGATATTTCCGGCAATTTTCCTTCGTCCCGGAAACCGTGCCGTTGATGCCTTCTTTCGCGATCAGAATCCGCCCTCTAAGCTCCAGATCCCCACAGAGCCGGCGATGATCGGCCGCATAGGCATCGGGGTCTTCAAGACGGGCGTATTTGTAATAAAGAAGGACCTCGTAGGGAGCACTCATCGCTGGAGGGGTTTTTGACAAAGAATCGCGAAAATTTCCAGCTTCACCCTCCATCTTTTTCGCTCCGAATAATGCAGACAAATTAGTCTCTTCCACGCGCTTGCCAAAGGAAGGCAGAACTGTAGTGTTTTTTCCAATCCAAATGTTGGGGTTTTTAAACAGGATTTTACCGAAGGAAACTCCCACTCCCATTCGTTTCATTTCAGAACATCCTCTCCCAAGTGCCTGCCCACCCACGACCTCATGACTACCGATAATCAGTCCAAACCCTTCGCCGAGTCCCCTTTCCCGACAACTTCTATTCCTGAATATCCCGTGCCTGAAAAATACGTCCCGCCCACGCCCCGTAAAATTAACCCCAATTTGGTCCAATACCTTGGAACTCTCCCCCCGGTTTCCAAACCTGCAGCACCTGTAGCTGCTGCTCCCGCTGTCCAACCTGCTCCATCTCCGGCGCCCCTGTCGAGTAATGGCTCGCTTCCGGAAGACGATGTTGCCGCCGTCGACCAGCTCGGTAAAAAATACCAGGCTCTCAAAGCCGAGCTCGGTAAAGTCATCATCGGTCAGGAAGAAGTCATCGAACAACTCGCGATCTGCCTTTTCGCCCGCGGACACGGCCTTCTCATGGGGGTTCCGGGCCTCGCAAAAACTCTGCTGGTCTCCTGCATCGCCGAAACGATGCACCTCGGATTCAACCGGATCCAGTTCACTCCGGACCTGATGCCAGCCGACATCTCCGGAACGGACATCATTCAGGAGCACAGCGAAACCGGAAAACGCGAGTTCGAATTCGTGAAAGGCCCCGTCTTTTCAAACATCGTCCTTGCCGACGAGATCAACCGCGCCCCTGCCAAAACCCAGTCCGCCATGCTCGAGGCCATGCAGGAACGCCACGTCACCGTGCTGGGCCGGACCTACCAGCTCGATGCCCCCTTCTTCGTCCTCGCGACCCAGAACCCGGTTGAGCAGGAAGGAACCTACCCCCTTCCCGAAGCACAGCTTGACCGCTTCATGTTCCTCATCGAGGTCGATTATCCCTCGGCCGAAGAGGAAAAGCGCATCGCCCGCGAAACCACCGGAGTCGACAAGGAACCTCTCCAGCCTCTCCTCACCGGCGAGGAAGTCATCAACTATCAAAGCTTGGTTCGCCGCGTGCCCGTTCCCGACCATATTTACGACTACGCTGTTGAGATTGTCCGACGGACCCGTCCCGATGGCGATAACGCCCCCGAGTGGATCAAGGAATACGTCGGCTGGGGTGCAGGACCTCGTGCTGTCCAGTATCTCATCCTCGGCTGCAAGGCCCGTGCCGCCCTTCGAGGAACCTACATGGCTTCGCTCGAAGATATCGAGGCGGTTGCCGGGCCCGTGCTCAGCCACCGTGTCCTCACCAACTTCGCCGCCGAATCCCAGGGGATGACTTCCAAAAAGATCGTTGCACGCCTCGTCGAAGAGATGCGGGATGATGTTTAGCAAGTCCGATTTGCTCTGTAGGTTTTCGATGACCTATCCCCACGACCTTGCATGAAATACGACTTCCTCGATACCGACGTCCTCGCCCGACTTGGAGCGCTTCCGTTGGAGTCCCGCACCCCCATGATCGGGAGCGTGGCGGGGCGTCACCGTTCACCGCACCGGGGATCGTCGGTCGAGTTCGCGGAATACCGTAAGTATGTTCCAGGCGATGACACCCGCCGCCTCGACTGGAAGGCCTATGCCCGTTCGGATCGTTACTACATCAAGGAATTTGAAGCCGACACCAACCTTCGCGCCTACTTTGTCGTCGATTCGTCAGGCTCGATGAATTTTTCCTCCGGTGATCATCCCACCAAAATCGACTTCGCCCGTCGTATCGCCGCGACTCTTTCCTATCTCATTGTCAATCAGGGCGACTCCGCCGGACTCAGCTGCTGCAACGAAAAGTTGCATCTCGAAATCCCGCCAAGTCGTCGTGCTGCCCAGCTTCAGGCCATTTTCGATTCGCTTCAGAACCTCGAACCGACCGGCGGAACGGGACTCGTCTCCGCTCTTCACCAGATTGCCGAGAAGATTCAACAACGTGCCCTTGTCGTCATTCTCTCGGACCTTTTCGTGGATACCGACGAACTTGGCGATGCCCTCCAGCACCTCCGCTTTCGCAAGCACGATATCGCGATGTTTCACCTTCTCGATCCCCAGGAGGTCGACTTCCACTTCGAACGTCCCCATCGTTTTGTCGACCTTGAGGACGGCACTACCATTGTGGCCGAGCCCAACCTGATCGCTGACGAATACCACGCCGCCTTGAAGGAATTCCTCGCGAACGTGGAAACCAAGTGCCACGACGTTCACGCCGACTATCACCTTTTTCAGACCAGTGCCGATTACGAGGAGATCATCTCCAACTTCATCACCACTCGTCTCACCAAAAAACGCTAGATTTCACCCTTGAGCTTTTTATCACAACCGATCCTTTGGGGTCTCTTCGCAGCCACCATTCCGGTGATCATTCACCTGCTCAACCGGCGGCGCTTCCGCACCGTCAAATGGGCTGCGACTTCCTTCCTCTTAAAAGCCTCCCGTGAGTCGCGAGGAAAAAAGAAGCTCAAACACTTCCTCATTCTGGCCTGTCGCGCGCTCGCCATCGCGGCCCTCATCTTCGCGGTGGCCCGGCCTCTCATCGGAGGATTTCTTGGCTCCGGCAGCGGGTCGGTCGGGACCGTCGTTCTCATTCTCGACCGCTCGGCCAGCATGGAAACCAAACCAGGCAGCGGACAACTCAGCCACCGCCAATCGGTCATCAACAAGATCGCAGAAGCCGTGGAAAACATGGGGTCTCCCCGCCTCGTCCTGATAGACAGCGCCTCAGGAGAGATTCAGGAGGTCCCGTCGCCCGATGCCCTCTCGGAGTTGTCTACGACTTACGCCACCGACACTCGGGCTGACATCCCCACTCTTCTGACCAAGGCCATCGACTACCTCGACGAAACCAACCCCGGGCAATCTGAAATCTGGGTGGCTTCCGACCTTCAGCGCGGAGATTGGCAACCCAGCGACTCACGATGGGGAGCGATTCAAGCCGGATTGGAAGGACTCCCTACCAAAACCAATCTTCGCATTCTGACTGCCGGAGAAGAGACAGTTGAAAACCTCACTCTTGAGCTTCTCGCTTCCCGCCGGATTGAAGACGACCTCTTCCTCGATCTCAAACTCACGCGACTTGAAGGCGACGGCACCACAACCATTCCCATCACCTACTCTCTCAAAGGGACCCGCAACTCCGAGCGCGTCACCATGAATGGCCAGGAATTGCGATTCCAGAAGCGCTTCCCGCTCACCGCAGCCGACCCCGAAGGCTACGGCTGGGTTGGCATTCCCCCGGACAACAATCCTCGCGACAACAGCGTTTACTTTGCCTTCGGTGGCAAGGAGCCCGTTAAGTCCTGGATTGTCTCGGAGGATCCCACCAGCCCAACTGCCGGCTATCTTCAAAAAGCGGCTGCCCCCGCTGGCTTTGAACGATACAGCTGCGAAGTCGTCGCTCCAACCCAGACCACCAAGATCGATTGGGCAACCGCCTCGCTGATCATATGGCAGGCTCCCATCCCGACGGGCGCGGTCGCATCACAACTCAATGACTTCGTCACCTCCGGCGGATCCGCTTTGTTTTTCCCACCCAACCAGCCATCCCCCGGAGTCATTTTTGGAACCTCATGGGGAGAAATTGTTGATGCCCCCGCTGATCAATTCTTCATCAACGGAACCTGGATTAAGGACGATGGTCCCTGGCAAAACGGCACGAATGACACCGCCCTGCCCGTGGATCAGGTTCGTGGTGTAAAACGCCGCTCGATTCAGGGAGATGGGTCCTCTCTCGCCGAGTGGGATGATGGTTCACCGCTCCTTTATCGCCAACTTGAAGGCCTTGGCACCTCCATTTTCATAAGCACACTTCCTGATGATCGCTGGTCAAACATCGAATTCGTAGCCCTTCATCTTGTTGCAATCCAACGTCTCCTCGAGCAAGGCACCGACCGTCTTCATGCCGGATATCGCGCGGTGGCCGGCAGTGACAAAGCAAGAGCCCGCGAAGATGAAGTCCGTGAACGTCTCGACACTTTCGAGGACTACGAACCGGCACTCGAACACTACCGGGCAGGTGTCTACCGGCTGGGAGACCGCACCATTGCCGTAAATCGACCCTCTGAAGAAAACTCCCCCACCCGCATCGACGAAGAGGCCCTTGATGAGCTCCTGAAAGGAACCTCTTACACCCTCTTCGCAAACGATGACAGCAAGAGTGATCTCGTTTCCGAAGCTTGGCGCGCCTTCCTCGTCGCCGTTCTCCTTTTCCTGCTTGCCGAGGCTCTCCTCTGCCTGCAACCCAAGTCAACCGGTCGGCCTTCTCTCAAGGCGTCCGCCAACACGTCACCCGCATCGTGAAGCATTTTAATTTCGGCCCTCTTCACTTTCAGGCTAGCACTCTCACGCTTGTCTTCGTTTTCCTCGTCCTCATTGCCACGGTATCCCTCGGAGTCATGGCGGTTCGCCGCTCGGCCCGACCCAAACGGACGGGCTCTCTCGAAGCACTCCGCTTCATCTGCGTCGCCTTCGTTTGCGCAATGCTTCTTGGACCGGAATGGCGCACCGTTCAGGAATCCGACCTTCAACCTGAAATCGCCATCATCTGGGATGGCTCACTCTCCATGACCACCGAGGATGCCCGGCGTCCCGATTTCATCGAAGGCACTGAGACTGTCATCAAGCGTGAAGAACTCGTGAAGCGCCTTCGCGAAACCGAATTCTGGAAAGCTTTCGAAGCGGATGATCGCAATCGCGTCACCCTCTCCTCTTTTGATTCGTCGCCGGAAGATGCCGATCCCATTGAAAAGGCAATGTCTGGCACCAATATCAATGCCGCCCTCATCGAAACCCTCGAGTCCGGACAGAACCTCCGCGCTGCCATCTTCATCGGAGACGGTGATTGGAACATTGGCACCTCCCCGGTTGCGGCCGCCCAACAATTCCGCCTGAAAGGAATCCCCCTCTACACCCTGGCCACTGGAAGTGAGAAAAAGGTCCCGGATCTTGAGCTGGCTTCGGTCAATGCCCCCACTTACGGCATCGTGGGCGAAAATGTTCAAATCCCCTTCACGATCGAATCATCCCTCGGTCGGGACGTCCGCACCCAGGTCCGCATTCGTAGTGACACCGGTAAGGAACGTATAAAGGACATTACGATTCGGGCCAACAGCACCCACTATGATTCTCTCCTTTGGAGAATCGAAAAAGAAGGTGCCTCGACTCTCTCCATTTCCCTCCCGGTCGCCAGCGGAGAACTCATCCAAAGCAATAACTCCCGTGACTTTGTCATCAGTGGAAAGCCCGAATCGATTCGTGTTCTCGTCATTGAGACCCTCCCTCGGTGGGAATACCGCTTCATTCGCAATGCTCTTTCCCGGGACCCCGGCGTCAAGGTTGACTGTCTTCTCCTGCACCCTGATCTCGGCAAGGGCGATGGACCGGACTATATTCAGGAATTCCCCGAGAAGCTCGAAGACCTTCAGAAATACGACGTTGTCTTCGTCGGTGACGTTGGTGTCGGCGATGGCCAGCTCACTACGGAGCAAGCGGACCTCATTCGTGGGTTGGTTGAAAATCAGGCCAGCGGTGTCGTCTTCATTCCCGGGCCCCAGGGAAATCAATTCACCCTCGATTACGCTCCCGCAGACGAGAAGGACCAGTTTGATCTCGCCGATCTCATTCCTGTTGAACTTGATCCTGATCACAAGGAGGGATTTTCAGAAGTCGTGGAAACGCCCATGCGTCTTACCCCGGAGGGAGGGAAATCACTCCTCACCATGCTCGGTGATGACGAATCTCAAAATGAAATGATTTGGCGCGGCCTTCCCGGATTCTACTGGCAGGCTCCCGTCATCAAGGCCAAGTCCGGTTCAACCATTCTAGCCGTCAACGAGGCCCGCCGGAATTCCTCCGGCCGCCTTCCCATCCTCGTCACCTCACGTGCCGGATCGGGCAAGGTCCTCTACATGGCCATTGACTCCGCATGGCGCTGGCGCCGGGGCGTTGAAGACCTCTACCACTATCGCTTCTGGGGACAAGTCGCCCGCTGGATGTCCTACCAACGCAATATGGCTGCCGGAGAACGTGTCCGTCTTTTCTACACTCCTGAGCGTCCCAAACCGGGCGAATTCGTGTCTCTTGCTGCCAACGCCTTCGATGCCAATGGCGCCCCTCTGAACGAAGGTGTCCTTCAGGTTGACCTCACCGCTCCGGACGGTTCGATCAAGCGCATCGAACTTGCGAAAAAAGATGGGGCTTGGGGGCGTTTCACCGGCCGGTTCAAAGTCTCCCAGCCGGGAAAATGGGATCTCAAGGCATTCATCCCGGATGATCCGAATGCCTCCATTGAGGCCAAGATCATTTCCCAAACCGACGCCATCGAGAAGACCGGCCGTCCCGCTCGCTTCGAAGTTCTTAAGGAGATGGCCAATGTCTCACGCGGACGCCTCGTCACCCCCGAAAAGCTTGATGAGCTCGTCAAGGAGATCAATGCCCTTCCCGAGCCCCAGCCACTGGTGAACTCGATCAAGCTCTGGGCCAACTGGATCGCGCCGGCGATCCTGATCGCTCTCCTGGGTCTCTTTTGGGTCGGACGGAAGCTAAACGGAACCTTCTAAAGAAGCTCCTTCGCCGCTTTCAAATACCGTTCCCAATCCCACGCGTTGATATCGTGTTGCCCTTCACGGATGTGGTAGCGAATCTTCTTCGTGCCGACTGACCCACCCGCTTTGGGCATTTCCCCAAGAGTTTCTCCAAAAGCCGGAGCAGCCAGTTTTAAGGCCAGAAACTCACCTTCCGGATCGGCCCAGTCGTCAAGCGAAGCACTCGCGACATAAACCGGACGTGGAGCAATGCAGGCAATCAATTGATGCTGGTCGACAGGAAGAGTTTCCTCTTTGTCGTCATATTTCCTGAAATTTCCGGCAAACCAATGCGGGAACACCTTGTTAATTCGCGCCACGGTTTCTCCGTGCTTTCGCTTGCTGAGTGCCGCTCCCCCACACCCTGAATTATTGGAGATTGCCATCGCAAATTTTTCATTGCTCGCCCCCGCCCAAAGAGCCGTTTTTCCGAGACGGGAGTGGCCGATCACCACAACTTTCTCAGCATCGATTTCCGACACGGTTTGTAATTGATCACGAACCCGGCCCAATCCCCAGGCCCAACCGGCAATCGTTCCCCAACTCGTCCCGTCGCGCTCCTGAGGAAAGAGAGCGTGCACCCCGTTTTTAAAGCCATCGTCTTTATCGGGGTCGAAATCAGCACAATGGACGGTCACCAAAGCGAAGCCGGCATCAGTGATCATTTTCACCGGCCACCTCGAGGCAGCTTTTCCCCGCTCCTGATCGTTGGTTTTTGTGATCCATCCATCTTCCTCAAGAGTGTGGTTTCCCCGAAAGTTCAGGCCAAGAAAAGCGGGTGCGTTTTTCTTGCCAGCGGGAAGATAGGCCAGCGCCCGGGCCCTCAAGGTGCCACCCAACGTCAAGACATACTCACGACGTTGGACTTTCCCGTCCATGATTTCGCTCTCACGATCCAGTTTCCACTCGCTCTTGAATTTTGCAGAGGGATCGATTCCGTAGACTTCCTGCTGGAAAACTTCGAGTGTTTTGACACGTGCCTCGGGAGACCACTTGGCGGGATCGGAAACAGTTTCGGCAGACATGAGAGAGGTTGTGAACAGTAAGAGCCAAGGTTTCATCTCGTCATTAGAAGAGGCTGCGGGAGATTTGCAAGATCACAGAGTCATCAGCTCAATGACATGATGGATTTAAGCGGCGCCAAGGCAGGTTCTATCTCTCCAACAATACCTGATCCCCCAGCACCACCATCTCAACCGAACCCTTGAGGGTTTTATTGAGGAATGGAGTATTGGAACTCTTCGATTTCATGAACTCCTTCGTAAAAGTCGTTTCCTTATTCGGATCAAAGACGATCAAATCTGCAGGCTTCCCCTCCGCAACTTCGGCAACTTCAAGCCTCATCATGCGACGGGGTTCGGCGGAGTAGCGTTTCACGATGAGATCCCAACCAAACTCACCCCTTGCGATGAAGCGATCGTGCAAGGAAACAAGCGCGGTATCAAGTCCGGTGATACCATTTGGGGCATCAACAAAAGCCTGCGATTTTTCAAACTCGGTATGCGGAGCGTGGTCGGTGGCAATGATCCGGAAAACACCATCCTTGAGGCCCTGCAAAAGAGCGGCATTGTCTTCCCGTGTCCGGAGCGGCGGGTTCATCTTATAGTGAGTGTCGTAGTCGCCAATATCCTCGTCCGCAAACATCAGGTGGTGGGGTGAGACCTCTCCCGACACCTTGGCTCCGCGCTCATCACGCCACCAACGAATGGTCTCCATCCCGATGGCCGAGCTGACGTGTTGGATGTGCAATGTTGCTCCGGTTGCGTGTGCGAGTCGGATATCACGATCCATGCAAATCTCCTCGGCCAAAGCAGGCGTCCCTTGAATGCCCAGGCGATAACTAACGGGCCCCTCATTAAGAGCACGTGGTCCGCAAAGCTGGGGATCCTCGCAGTGGCTCGCAAAAAACATGTCGAATTCCGTGCCATACTCCATTGCCCGCTTGAGCAAGGCGGCATTGGGAACAGCATCACCATCGTCGGTGAGCATCAGAATGCCGGCTTCTTTCAAACCCGCTATTGGAGCCATCTCGAAGCCTTTCCGATCCACCGTGATGCACGCCGAAGTCAGAACCGGGATCCGGCACTTGGCACCTTGCTCGAGCACCCGCTTCACCACGGTTGGCGAGTCGATGGAAGGCGAGGTATTCGGCATCATCACCACGCCGGTAATTCCGCCATTGATCGCCGCTTCGGTGCCGTCGAGAATCGTTTCCTTTTTCTCTTGGCCCGGCTCGCGGAAGTGAACGTGTGAATCAAACATGCCGGGCATGATGATCTGACCGGAGCAATCGACGACGCGCGCTCCCTCGGGAACATCCATCACTTCAACAGCTTTGATCGTTCCATCAACGATCCAAACATCCGCGCGTTGCGGGGCTTCATTTTCTGTGGCGACTTCACCGCCTTGGAGGAAGAGATTCATGAGACTTGTGGTTTAAGGCCGAAGAGAACCGCCATCCGCGCGGCGATTCCATTTTCAACTTGTTGGGAAATGAGACAGCGCTCGTAGTCGAGAACGGCATCGCAAAGCTCGACACCGCGGTTGATCGGCCCGGGATGCATGACATAAATGCCCTCATCGTTGATCCTTTCGAGCCGATCTTCGGTGATCCCAAAAACCGAGTGATACTCGCGGTCGCTCGGATAGAAGGGAGCATCCTGCCGCTCTTTCTGCACCCGTAAAAGATAAACCGCATCCGGCCCCCACTTCATCGCTTCCTCGTAATTGGTGAATCGTCGAAAACGAGTTTGCGGCACCAAGCTGCCGGGCCCGCAGAAAGCGATTTCGACTCCCAATTTCTCCAAAATAGTACTCGTGGAACGCGCCACCCGGCTATGCAGGATGTCCCCCATAATGACGACCTTACGCCCCTCCATCTCGGGATAAACTTCGCGCAGGGTAAAGGCATCAAGCAAAGCCTGGGTAGGATGGGCATGGGCCCCATCTCCGGCATTAATCACCGAGGCATTGGTCTGACGGGCAATCGCCGCCGGCTGGCCCGAGAGACGATGACGCACCACAATGTAATCCGCGCGCATCGCTTGGAGCGTGTCGATGGTATCGCGAACCGACTCCCCCTTTGTCACCGAGGAATGTGGTATGTCAAAGATCGTGACATCGGCCGAGAGGCGTTTGGCAGCCACTTCAAATGACGAGAGGGTCCGCGTACTGGGTTCGTAAAAAAGCATCAGCACCGTTTTCCCCTTCAGCGCCGGCACCTTCTTCACCGAACGGGTAAAAAGATCTTTGAATGGCACCGCCTGGTCAAGCAGATGAATGATTTCCGCGCGATCGAGAGAGACAATATCCAGGAAATCTTTGCGGGCCATAAATGTGGGATCTATTGGGTAATGATTTCGACCGACTCTTTGCCATCGGTCTTTTGTAAACTGACATCGACACGGTCCATTCGGTCTGTTTCGAGAGTCTTTCCGACAAAGCGCGGCTCAATGGGGATTTCGCGATGTCCCCGGTCGATCAGAACGGCCAGGTCCACCTTGGCCGGGCGACCGTAGTCAAAAAGAGCATCGAGCGCGGCACGGATTGTGCGACCGGTAAAAATGACATCGTCAACGAGCACGACATGGGATCCATCAACCGGAAAATCGATCTCGCTGCTCTGCAAGGTGGGATTGCTGCTAAGATGCTCGTAGTCGTCGCGATAAAGGGAGATGTCGAGTATCCCGAGCCGCACGTTTGCGCCCTTCTCTTTTAAAATACCAAAGACCCGTTCGGCCACTTCGTCGCCCCGACTCCGAATCCCGATGAGATCAACGGAGCTCCCGCCAGCCGCAAGGAAAATTTGATCCGCCAGACGGCCGATTGCCGTCGAAATGGCTGATGGATCTAGCGCAGTGCTCATTCGCTTCCGAGAGATTAGGAATGTGCGCCTAGAAATGCAAGCGACCAATGTCAGCGCGTCGTTGGCTTCCATCAAAGGTCACTTTGGCGGCTTCGGCGTGGGCTTTTTCAACGGCCTCCCCACGGGTCTCTCCGCCCGCTACGATTGCCAGAACCCGCCCCCCGTTTGTTGCCCAATCATCGCCAACTTTCTTGGTTCCGGCATGGTAGACGCGAGTATCATTCACCGAATCAAGACCGCTGATGACATCGCCGGCACGCGAAGACTCGGGATATCCCGCCGAAGCGAGAATACAACAAACGGACCATCCTTCGCTGAAGGAAAGGAGTTCGGGCTTGAGATTCCCTTTGGCCCCTTCGAAGCAGAATTGTGCAAGATCTCCTGAAACCAAGGGCATCACAGCCTGACACTCGGGATCACCAAAACGACAATTATACTCGATGATCTTCGGCCCATCCGCTGTCAGCATCAAACCAAAGTAAAGGAACCCTTTGTAGTTGAGTTTGTCCTTCTCAAGGCCAGCGACGGTGGGAGCCACAATCTCCTCATCGATCCGCTTCATCAGATCGGCATCTGCCAGCTGGCGACTCGCCACCGCGCCCATGCCCCCGGTATTGGGGCCTTCGTCCCCTTCGCCAATCCGTTTGTAGTCACGGGCCGGAGTCAGAATCAGATAGTCCGGACCACTCACCGCCGCGAAAATGGAAATCTCGGGTCCAATCAGGCATTCTTCGACCAGCAACCGTCCGGGCCCGAAACGACGCTCGACCATGACCTCTTGTAGAAACTCCTCTGCCGCCGCTTCATCAGGACAGACTGCCACGCCCTTGCCTGCCGCGAGGCCGTCGAATTTGAGAACGGTGGGATACTTCCCTGCGATCGCAGCACGGGCTTCCTCCACATCAGCACAGCCCGCAGCCGCACCGGTCGGGATGGCGTGACGCTGCATAAATTCCTTTGCAAATTCCTTCGATGCCTCCATTTGGGCCGCCGCAAACGGTGGTCCCCAGCAGGGAATCCCCGCATCCTCGCAACGATTGGCCAAGCCCTCACCGGTGACGAGGTAGCTTTCCTCACCCGCCACACAAAGATCGATTCCAGCCATTGTCATCCACGACATTAGCGAATCCAGATCATGTGCTTCCACTTTTCCCGCGCCCTCAATTTCATGAATCGCCTCACTCCCGGGAAAGCAAAACACCTCGGGTTCGCTCGCTGACTCACGGAGGGCCCGAATCAGGGCGTGCTCACGTCCACCTTTTCCGACAACGCAGATTTTCACGTCGCCGGAATAGCGCATTGGCCTCCCTTTGACCAAGGAAACAATGGAGATTCTCCCTTGCCATTCCCTCCCGTTCCCGCCCAACTCCCTTCCGACATGGTAAATTCTCCTGCACTCGTCGTTCTCGCCGCCGGAATGGGCAGCCGTTACGGTGGCCTGAAACAAATGGACCCGATGGGCCCGAACGGCGAAACCGTCCTGGACTACTCCGTCTTCGATGCCATCCGCGCCGGCTTTTCCAAAGTCATTTTCGTCATCCGCGAGGATTTCGCCGAAGCCTTCCAGGCTATTGTCGGAGCGAAGTTTGCGACCAAGGTCGAAGTGGCCTATGCGTTTCAAAAGCTCGACGACCTTCCCGAAGGATATACTGTCCCTGAAGGTCGTCAAAAGCCGTGGGGCACCTCCCACGCCATTCTCGCCGCTCGCAATGAAATCGACCGACCCTTCGCCGTCATCAATGCCGACGACTTTTACGGCGCCGACGCTTATCACCAAGCCGCCAGCTTTCTGACCGGCAATCCACCCGAGGGCGACAAAGCCCACTACGCTCTGGTCGGTTACCAAATCGTCAATACCCTTTCCGATCACGGGGCCGTGAACCGGGGGGTCTGCCAAATTGAAAAGGGCCTCCTCAAAGGCGTCGAGGAAGTTGTTAAAATTTCCCGCAAGGACACCGACCAGATCGAAGGACGTGGGCTTGATGGCAACGCCTGTCTGGTCGATGAAGACGTCGTGGTCTCGATGAACCTTTGGGCTTTCCCGGTCTCCTTCCTCGGCGAGCTCATGGATCACTTTTCCAACTTCCTTGCCGAACGCGGCACTGAGGAAAAAAGCGAGTGCTACATCCCTACCGTCGTCGATGATCTCGTCAATTGCGGCATCGCGGATTGCCACGTTCTCAAAACCTCATCAACCTGGTTCGGCGTCACCTATCCCGAAGACAAGCCTCACGTCGTCGAGAACATCAAGGGCCTCGTTAACTCCGGCGAATACCCCTCACCTTTGCTTTAGCCCCTCATGTCAAAGTCTTCTTCCGACGTACAGATCACCCGATGGTCGGGAGGAGCGATTGAAACGCGCGACGACATCGTCGCCGTTGAAGAGCCATTGCAAGTGGTGGTCGATGGCCGCCCGCTCGCGGTCCTCATGCGCACCCCGGGTGATGACGAACTCCTCGTGATGGGCTTTCTCCTCACCGAGGGTATCATTGACAAAGCCTCCCAAGCCCGTCGGATCGACCTCGAAGCGAGGGATAACCACGCCATGGTCTTCCTGATCGACGACCATCAGTGCGACTGGGAACGTCTCACCCGCCACCTCTTCTCGGCTTCCTCCTGCGGACTCTGCGGAAAAGCCACCATCGAGGCCATTCTCCAAAGCCATCCGCCGATCGAAAACAGACCCGAGTTCGAACCAGAGGTCATTCAAAAGGCCCCCGACGTGATGCGCGCCGCGCAAGCCAACTTTGACTCCACCGGCGGCATCCATGCCTCCGGCATCTTTTCAAAAACAGGAGAGCTCCTTGTCCTTCGCGAAGACGTTGGCCGCCACAACGCGCTCGATAAAGTCATCGGAGAAGGGCTCATCAAAGGCATCGACTTTTCCGAATGTTTCCTGCTCGTCTCCGGTCGCATCTCCTTCGAGCTCATGCAAAAAGCTGTCGCCGCCCGCCTTCCTCTCGTGGCCGGGATTTCCGCGCCCTCATCGCTCGCGGTGAGCTTTGCCAAAACTTCCGGACAAAGCCTCATTGGATTCCTTCGTCCCCCGACGATGAATACCTACGCTTAAAGAAAATCCCTCCGGATTTTCACATTCGGATCATCAGGACTTCACAAACCGGGTGCATGGTCCCGGCACGATGAAACGACTCCTATCCCTCTTCTTCGTTCTCGCCTCCCTCGCACAAGGTTCTGAACAATCCCCGCACTTCCAGGTCCACCGCGACCACCAGGTCGATTCCTTCCCTCTCAAATCTTCCCACTCGGATGTCTCAATCGCCGGACCGATTGCTCAGGTTGAGTTGACGCAAACCTACAGCAACGATGGCGATCAGCCCATTGATGCGACTTACATCTTCCCGGCTTCCACCAAAGCGGCTGTTCACGGAATGACGATGAAGATCGGCGATCGCACCATCGTCGCCGAGATTCAGGAAAAGAAAAAAGCCCGCGAAACCTTCGAAAAAGCCAAAGCGGAAAACAAATCAGCCAGCCTCCTCACCCAAAAACGCCCCAACATTTTCTCGATGGAAGTCGCGAGGATTCTCCCCGGCGACGAACTCACCCTCACCCTTCGCTACAGCGAGATCCTCGTTCCAAATTCGAGTGTCTACGAACTCGTCATCCCCACTGCAATCGGCCCTCGATTCAGCGAAGGAACTGCCCGCGAAGAAAGCGTTTCCAATCCCTTCCTCGGCGAAGGACAAACCACTCCGACCCGGTTTTCGATCGATCTTGCCCTCGCAAGTCCCCTTCCCATTAAATCACTCGCTTGTCCCAGCCATGACCAGGCAAAGATCACCTTCACCAGCAAGAGGGACGCCAATCTCAAACTCCCTGCGGTTCAACCCGACCGCGATTTCATCCTCCGCTACCAGCTGGCAGGAAAAAAAATCCAGAGCGGTCTCCTGACTCACCAAGGCCAGGGCGAAAATACCTTTCTCCTGCAACTTGAACCACCGGTTGAAGTGACCTCCGGAGACATTCCCGAGCGCGACTTCATCTTCGTCATCGATGTTTCCGGTTCCATGAAGGGCTTCCCCTTGAATCTTGCCAAGGATCTCTTTCGTGACCTCACGACAACTCTCCGCCCCAAGGACAGTTTCAACATGCTCCTCTTTGCCGGAGCCAACGAACTCCTCTCCCTCCGGTCACTTTCTGCAAACAAGGGAAACATCGACAAGGCCATCAAATTCCTTGAACAGGCACGGGGAAACGGCGGAACCCGACTCCTCAACGCCCTCGACCAAGCCCTTGCCCTCCCTAATGATCGCGACCGCTCACGTTCACTTGTCCTCATCTCGGATGGTTATATCGACGCCGAAGCCAAGGTCTTTGACCTCATCAAAAACAAAGCGAGTGGAACCAACATCTTCCCCCTTGGGGTTGGCTCGAGTGTCAACCGCCACCTCATCGAAGGACTCAGCCACTTCGCTGGAAACGACCACTTCATTGTCTCCCATTCAACCCAAGGCGACAAAGTGAAGGAGCGATTCCGCAAGTCAATCTCGACTCCGGTTCTCACCAATATCCAAATCACAGCCGAGGGAGTCACTCTCGCCGACCTTCTCCCCGCCCGACAGCCGGACCTCTTTGCCGGCCAGCCACTTTCACTCGTTGGAAAATGGAACGGCAAAAATTCCGGCACCCTCACCCTAACCGGCACGACGGGTGACGGTCAAAAAATCTCACAAGCCTTTGAGATCGCTCCTGATGAATTGAACCCTTCCCTTCCCGTTCTTTGGGCCCGGGCAAAGGTCCGCGAACTGGCCGACTTCGCCACTCTCACTGGTCGTGAGTCCGAAGCTCAAGAGGTCACAAATCTCGGACTAAAATATCAACTCCTCACCCCCTTCACCTCCTTCGTGGCAGCTTCTCCCGAAGCACGTGAATCGAAGCAGGACAGCATCGCCGTGAAGCAGGCCAAACCACTTCCACATGGCGTTTCGCAATCTGCGAAATCAGGCGGGTCATCGGGTTCGGTTCCCGAGCCTTCGTCCGGACTTCTTGTGATGTTGGTCGGACTGCTCACCGTGACTCTGCGTGTGCGGAGAAGCTAAAACCAGAACACGGCCAAATAATGAAAACGCGAAGAATTCTCGCAATCGTTGCCTTGATCGCAGCCTTTCTACCCGTGCTGAACTGGTATTGGCTTCGTCTCGGCAATGGCAGCGGGGAACCCTTCGGTCTCCTGGCGCTGGCTCTCGCAGTCGGTCTTGCCTTTCAACACCGCCACTCCCCGAGTCTTCGACTCGCCGAGATTTCCATTCTTCTCTACGGGCTTGGGATCTTCTTTGTCCCTCCTCTTCTTCGCACGATTCCTGCTCTGGCGACCATTGCTTTCCTCACGGGAATGCACCGGCAAGCAGGTCAGTTCGGACTGCTCTTGTTATCCCTACCCATGCAAGCATCTCTCGATTTCTTCCTCGGATATCCCTTCCGTCTGATCACCGCTGAAGGCGCTCGTATTTTGGTGAACCTCGTCGGCTATCCGGTTGAACGTCTTGGAGTGCAGCTCTCGCTTAAGGGCGTCATCGTCTCCGTCGATCCCCCATGCAGTGGACTGCAAATGCTCTGGGCTTCCGCCCTGCTCACTGCTCTCCTCGCGGCCCTCTTCCGATTGAGCTATCGTCAAACCTTCTACCTTGGTTTGATCGCATTGGCTCTCTGTCTCGTCGCAAACATCCTTCGCGCTGCTGCGCTATTCTTCCCGGAGTCCGGAATGATCTCGCTTCCCGGCTTCTTACATGAAGGGATTGGCCTCGCGTTTTTCGCCCTCGCAAGTTGCGCGCTCGCGGCCTTTGCGAGAAGGTTTCACCATCCGGCAAGCGGCTCAGCCTCACAGAAAAAACTGATCTCACGTCGTTTCATTGGGCTCGCGTGCGGAGTCTCTCTCATCACTTTCCTTCCGGCCAGGACACAGTCCCCGCCAACTCCCGAAGACCTCAAGACGCTCTCGACCTTTCAGGGCCGCGCGGTTGAAGAAATCTCCTTAAGCCCTCGCGAAGAAGCCTTTGCCCGGAACTTCCCCGGTCAGCTGAAAATCTATCGGGTCGGAGAAGACACTTTGATCATCCGTAGAATCACGAAAGCCTCACGCATGCTTCATCCCAGCTACCATTGCCTCAAAGCGGAAGGTTTCACCATCAGTGATTCCAGCGTTCGGGTAGATGATCAGGGCAAATCATTTCTTTCCTATTATGCTACGAGAATCAACGAACACTTCCTCGTCACCGAAAAGATGCGAGACCTCGCTGACGATAAACAATGGACGGAAGTTTCGGCTTGGTATTGGCACGCCCTTTTCAATCCCAACTCCGGACCTTGGGAAGCCGAAACTCTCTTAACACCTCTCTCCAAAAATCATGAATGACCCTCAAAAAGAAACCTTTGGCAGTCTCTTCGAAAGCCTGCTCAAGAGCCCTGTCACCCTGATCGCAGCCATCGGAAAAAACGACAAGCCCGGAGGCGTCATTGCGAAGCTCCTTCTCATATCCCTCGCCGGATTTCTCATCTTCGGCATCACTCTCGGAAGCTTTTCCTTTCACGAACAACTCTGGGCCGCCCCGCTCAAAACCTTTCTGGGAATCACCCTGAGCACCATCATTTGCCTTCCCAGCCTTTACATCTTCTCAGCCCTCACTGGAACCAGTCTTGGTATGAAAGAAATCGCACAGGGAATGGCCGGAGCCCTCGCCCTCATTGCCAGCTTGCTTCTTGGGTTCACTCCCGTCCTCTGGGTCTTTTCCCAATCCACCACCTCGGAAACCTTCTTTGGTTTCCTTGTCCTCGCAACGTGGCTCATTGCGTTATTCTTCGGAACAGGATTCCTCCTCAAAATGCTGGCTCAAACCGGCACAAGCAAGACCGCCCCATTGCGAATCTGGATCGGCATCTTCCTTCTTGTGACACTTCAAATGTCCACCACCCTGCGTCCTCTTATCGGACGATCCGATTCCCTCTTCACCTCCGAAAAACGATTCTTCCTCGAGCATTGGGGCATGATCTTTTTTGGCACCCACAAAACTGAATTCAACGAGACGGATGCACAACCCGTGGCTCCAGAAACCCCACAAACAAAGCCTCCAGGCGCGTCACAAAGCAACCCGTTTCTCGACGAGTAAACGCCTGCTCACGACTTCCGCCACTTTCCGATGGATTCCTCGCCGAAGACAATCTCATGCCAGGTGATTTTCTCTTCGGCGAAGAGGAATTTGGCATCGAAGTTCTCGCCATTAAGGGCCTGGGGAAGCCAGTAGGAATCATCCTCCCACATCCGTTCGAAAGGAATCTCGGCAATCTCGCACCAGAGTGGAATCGCTTCGTCAGTCGCGGTCGGAGTGCCTTCAAATTTAGTGGCGGTATAGACGTGGCAATGAATATCGGGAAGGTCCGACATCGCAAACCAAAGCTCACCGCGCTTTACGGGGTCGAGACAGGTGATGTGCAACTCTTCCTGGCACTCGCGAATGACACATTCCCCGGGCGTCTCGCCGGGATCAATCTTGCCGCCGGGCCCATTGATCTTTCCTTCGCCGATTCCTCTTAGTTTTTCGATCAAAAGAACCCGGCTCCCCTGATGGACAAACATCAGGGTGGCATGAAGGTCTGGCTTCCAGTTCGGCCAGTCTGGCACGTTGTTATGATGATTCCCGGGCATAAGCTTCAACGGAGTCGCAAGTGCAGACGAGGTTGCGGTCTCCGTGAACATTGTCAACCCTGCCTACCACGGGCCAAAACTTGTGACGTCGGAGCCGGGGAACCGGGAAGGCTGCTCTTTCTCTCCCATAAGGATGAGTCCACTCGTCGGACATCACCATCTCGGCCGTGTGCGGTGCATTCTTAAGTGGATTATCGGTAGGATCAAGTTGGCCGCTGGCCACCTCTTCGATCTCCTCGTAAATCGATAGCATGGCCTCACAAAAACGATCCAATTCCTCTTTCGACTCGGACTCGGTTGGCTCGATCATGAGGGTCCCTGCCACAGGCCAGCTCATTGTCGGAGCGTGGAAGCCATAATCAATGAGACGTTTGGCGACATCTTCAACTGTGATCCCGCTCCGAGTGGCGAGCGGACGAAGATCAATAATGCATTCGTGGGCGACCAAACCGTCGCGCCCCGTATAGAGAATCGGATAAGATTCCCGCAAGCGATAGGCGATGTAGTTGGCATTAAGAATCGCCACCCCGGTCGCCTCGCGAAGTCCTTCCGAGCCCATCATGGCAATATACATCCATGAAATCACATTGATCGAAGCACTGCCGTAGGGAGCGGAACATACGACATTTTGAGTGGTCTCAAGAGTCTCGTGTCCGGGCAGAAACTTTACAAGATGTGAAGCAACACCAATCGGCCCCACTCCCGGTCCTCCGCCCCCGTGCGGGATGCAGAAGGTTTTATGGAGATTGAGGTGACAGACATCGGCTCCAATCATCCCTGGATTGGTGAGACCAACCTGGGCATTCATGTTGGCGCCATCCATGTAAACCTGTCCGCCGGCGTCATGGATCTCCCTGCAAATTTCTTCAATCCCTTCCTCAAACACTCCGTGAGTTGAAGGATAGGTCACCATGAGAGCACCGAGAGTATCGCGGTAGGTTTCGATCTTTGAACTGAGATCCTTGCGGTCGATGTTCCCTTCGTCATCACAACTGATGGGAACGACCTTAAATCCGCTCATTACGGCCGAGGCCGGATTGGTTCCGTGAGCCGAGGTAGGAATCAGGCAGACCTTGCGTTCGCTATCACCATTCGCGTGATAGAAGGATCGAATCGCCAGCAATCCGGCATACTCACCTTGCGAGCCTGCATTGGGCTGAAGTGAGACTGCGGCAAAGCCCGTGATTTTGGCAAGCCAGTCCGATAATTCATCCAGCATGGCTCGATAGCCAACACTTTGATCGTGGGGCACGAAAGGATGCAGATTGGAAACTTCAGGCCAACTCACCGGCATCATTTCAGCGGCAGCATTGAGTTTCATTGTACAGGATCCCAGTGGGATCATTGACTCGTTCAAGGCGAGGTCACGTTTCTCGAGTCGACTGAGATAGCGCATCATCTCGGTCTCGCTGCGATAGCAGTTGAAGGCGTCCTGAGTCAGAAATTCGCTTTCACGCGGAAGAGCAAGATCAGTAACTTCTTCTGAAAGAGTGACACTGAAAAGGGCTGCGATTTGTTGAACGTCCTCTTCAGTGGTCGTCTCGTCGAGCGAGATTCCAACACGACCATCCCCAAAGTCACGGAGGTTGTATCCGGCTTCCCGGGCTTTTTCGGGAAGACCGACAGGCGCGATCACTGTGAGGGTGTCGAAGTACGAAGAATTCACGACATCAGGAAGAGCCCGAGCCAGTCGCGAGGTGAGTCCATGCACACGACGAGCGATCTCCTGCAATCCCTCCGGACCGTGATAGACCGCATACATCGAGGCCATCACCGCGAGAAGAACCTGGGCCGTGCAAATATTCGAGGTCGCCTTGTCCCGGCGAATGTGTTGCTCCCGAGTTTGAAGGGAAAGCCGGTAGCCGGGGTTACCCTGGGAATCGAGCGATACGCCAATGAGACGACCGGGAATTTTACGCTTCAGTTTGTCGACACAGGAAATGAAGGCTGCATGGGGGCCGCCGAAACCAAGTGGCACGCCAAAACGCTGGCTGGAGCCGACACAAATATCCGCTCCCATCGCACCGGGTTCTTTCAGAACGGTGAGCGCGAGAAGATCGGCGGCAACGGTCAGAAGACCTTTGGCCTCGTGAACCTGCGCCGCGAAATCTGTGAAGTCCCGGACAGTGCCAAGAGTGGAAGGATACTGCACAAGTGCCCCAAAGAAGCCCTCCGATGGTATGAAATCATCAAGAGCGCCAACCTCTACTTCAACTCCGAGAGGTTCGGCGCGGGTCCGCACCACTTCGATCGTCTGTGGGTGGCATTCCTCGTCGACCCAGAAAACCGAACCGCGCGGATTCATCGTGAGGGAAAGACTCATCGCTTCCGCAGCTGCGGTTGCTTCGTCGAGGAGAGAGGCATTGGCAACATCAAGCCCAGTCAGGTCAACGACCATGGTTTGGAAGTTGAGCAGTGCTTCGAGACGGCCTTGGGAAATCTCAGGTTGATAGGGAGTGTAAGCGGAATACCAGCCGGGGTTCTCAAGAATGTTCCGTTGGATCACCGGCGGAGTGATGGTGCCCGAATACCCTTGGCCAATCAGCGGTTTAAGAAGAACATTTGAAGAAAGCTTTTCCCGTAGCGACGCGAGAGCCGCGCTCTCAGATAAAGCGGCGGGGAGATCCGGGGAACCATCCCACTGAATCGATTCAGGGACGACCTTGTCGACAAGTGCGTCGAGGCTTTCGTAGCCAATCGCGTCGAGGAGTTCCTGCCGTGAATGATCCCACGGCCCGATGTGACGGTTGGCAAACGGAGCGCTCATTGCACAATCTATGAAACCATGCCGCTGTAGGACGCGGCGTCCATGAGGTTATTTATCTGATCGGGGCTGCTCAAGCGAATCTTGAAGATCCAACCGGTATCATAGGGATCGGTATTGATTTTGGCGGGATCTGCGACGAGATCGGTGTTGACCTCAATGATCTCCCCGGAAACAGGCGCATAAATATCAGAAGCAGCCTTCACACTCTCGACGACCGCAATGGGTGATCCTTTTTCAATGTCTCCCAGGTCGGGTAATTCGACGAAGACGACATCGCTTAGTTCCTCCTGAGCATGGTCGGTGATTCCAATTGTGGCGATTTCGCCTTGAAGACGAACCCATTCGTGTTCGCGTGTGTAATTAAGGTCGGCTGGAGCAATCATAGCTAAAAGTCGTTTGGGTTTAATATGGATTATTTACGATAGAAAGGCTTTTTGACCACCTTGGCAGAGATTTTCCGTCCTCGAACCTCGATGAAAACCGGGGTGCCCATTTTCACTTTCTCAACGGGAAGGTAAGCAAGGGCAATTCCCTCGCCAAGGCTTGGAGAAAGCCCCCCGGAGGTGAGGACACTCAGAGCCGTCCCCTCCTGATCAAGAACAGGATACCCGGGACGAGGCGGCGCACCGCGTTCGTCAATTTTAATGGCCATCAGCCGTTCGGAGATTCCCTCCTCCTTCTGTTTTTTCAGGATGGTGGATCCCATAAAATCCCCTTTCTCAAGAGCCACGAAAAAGCCGAGTCCAGCCTCGAGCGGAGTTCGGGCCGGAGAGAGATCGGCCCCGTTGAGAGGATAGCACATTTCGAGTCGGAGGCTGTCGCGCGCTCCCAAGCCACAGGGCTTCACCCCCTCACCAAGAAGCGCCTTCCACCAATGCGATGCCTGTTTTGCGGGGCAGAAGAGTTCGAAGCCATCCTCCCCGGTGTAGCCGGTGCGACAAATGAGGAGGCGTTCACCTTCATGTTTGAGATCATCGATTCCATTTCTGGAGGGCAAGGTCCGCCCCTCTGTGATGGCGGTGTAAATTTCGGGCGTCTTTGGGCCCTGCACCGCGAGACCGGCCCATTCCGAACTCTCGTTTTCCAAAGTGACCCCTTTTTCCAGGTGTTGCTGCAACCATTCGACATCGTGATCGATGCAGGACGCGTTGACGACCAGGAGGAAACGATCTTCTTTGAGACGGTAAAGGATGAGATCATCGATGACCCCACCCGCTTCATTCAGCAGGAAGGTGTAGTGGGCATTTCCCGGGGTGAGTGTTGCCACTTCGTTCGTGAGAAGTTTTTCAAGCCAATTGGCGGCATTGGCTCCCGAGACAAAAAGCTGCCCCATGTGGGAAATGTCAAAAACACCAGCCGATTCCCGCACCGCCTTGTGTTCATGGATGATCGAGTCATACATCACAGGCATTTCCCAGCCTGCGAAGGGAACAAGGCGCCCCCCGAGGTCCCGGTGCTCCTGGTCAAGGGGAGATAGCTTAAAGATTTCGCTCACTGGCGAACTGTGTGAGCGGGGATGGAGCTTGTCAATCTGCCTATCCCAACCTTTGCTATCTCGCGACATGGGATTGAATTCAAACTTGGAACACAAATTTTCATCGCTGGCCTTTCCAGGTCTCATTCGAGCGATCGTCATGCTCCAATGTGTCGTTTTTGCACTCATTCTAATGAAACCGGAAACGGCTTCATTTTTCATGGTGACTCCGGAGGGATTGGCCAAAGGAGAGTATTGGCGCCTAATCGCATGGATTTTCATGCCCCTGGTCCCTCCTTATGGGGCATTTGGAACACTGATGAGCGTACTTTTTCTCTACATTTCCATGCGAATCACCTTCTTGTTCAGCGATTCGCTGGAGCACGCCTGGGGAGAGGTTCGAACCTCCTTTTATGTCTATGGCTGCCTCATTTGCCAGATCATTATTCTCTACTTCATTCCGGTGCCGGGCCTGGGAAGCCAGATGTTTTACCTGGCAATCTTCTTTGCCTTCGCCACCCTTTTCCCACACCACGAGTTTCTCCTTTTTTTCGTTCTCCCGGTCAAAGTCTGGATCATCGCAGCGGTGGCGGGCGCCGGCTTGCTCTTGCAAGCCATTCAAGCTCCCTTCCTCTTCATTCTCTATGCCATTTCGCTCCTTCCCTACCTCGTCTGGGCTCTTCCCCGCATGCGGCATCATGGAAAACAACGGAAGCAAATCGCAGCCCGCAGAATTGACTATCAGGCGAAAGTCAAAGGCGGGCCTGTCACTCTCCACGAATGTGCCATCTGCAAGCGGACCGAAGTTGATAATCCCGGCCTTGATTTCCGCGTAGCCTCAGACGGCGAGGAGTATTGTCTCGACCATCTCGATGAAGATGGCAAACCTCGGCCGTCATGAGTGAGCTTCAGTTCTCCCCCCGCCCCGATAAAAAGGAACTCGACGAGTCCCTCGCATTTTCCCCCAAATTCGATGCCAGCGGCCTGATTGCAGCCATGGCCATCGATCATGAAACACGGGAACCGCTGATGCTGGCCTATATGAATGAAGAGTCTCTCAAAATGACGATCGAAAAAGGCGAGGCCGTTTACTATTCCCGATCGAGGCAAGAGCTTTGGCACAAGGGAGCGACCTCCGGCCACACGCAAAAGATTCACGAAATCCGCACTGATTGCGATCAGGACGCTCTCATCCTCTACGTCACCCAGCAGGGCGCCGGAGCGTGCCACACCGGAAGACGTTCCTGTTTCTACCGCGCGGTGAGCTTCCCTCAAAACAATCCGGTTGATCTTAACTTCGTCGATGACGAGCGGACCTTCGATCCCGAAACTGTTTACAGAAGCTGATTCGAAGCACTTCTTACGAGAGACCTCTATCGTTGTGGAACTGAAGCTTCGAGAACCGTTGCGCCATTCTCCTCGCTCATCACAAGGATGCTGAAACTCTTGATCTGACCCAGCCCGGTGGTGCTGACGCTGGCGAAGTCAAACTTTCCTCGAAGATCGGTGTAACCGTCCTTGAAGAATTTCACTCCCTGATTAGTGGAGGCATAGACCTTCACGTAGACCTTGGGCAGGGCCTTCCCGGATTCTCCGTGACGGACCGTAAGCAAACCCATTGTCTCACTGACCGTTGCTTTCAGATTGTTGGCATAGACGACCTTTGAAGCCCTCTTCCCGCCACCCAGGATTTCCACGATGACATTGCTGGCCTGGTATTCAGCGGGGAGCTGGAACGAGGTTTCTTTCTTCCCTTTGGCCAACTTCAAGTTGACCGATTTATTGGGCTGAATGATGGCGAAGCGAGAAGTCCCGCTCGAAACAAACGGATTGGTGCTGAAGAGAAATTCCAGGTCCATCTCGTAATAGTTGACGACAACCGCCTCAACATTCCGGTGGTCGAGAGTTGCCTTTGTTCCCTCAACGGCGAGCTCGAGTGCCGGTTCGAGTGCAGCGGCAGCCTGCTGCTCTTGTTCGCGATTCCCCTCTTCAATGATCTCCGGCACTCCTCCTTCAATCTCAGCAATCTGTGCCGAGATATCGGCAAAGCGTTCACGCCACCGATCGACTTGGTAGTTTTCATACTTCCTGGCAATCTGACGGGCTTTCCCGAGATCAGCCTGATAGAAGGCGGCGTAAGCTTGGAAGTAATCAAGCTGCATTTTGGTTTCGAGCTGTTCGGGAGCAACCTTTTCGAGATGGGCGAGAGCTTCGCTCACCCTGTCCTGCAGGAAGAGGTAATAGGTCACGGCCAGACGATCACTATCATCGAGAGACTTTTGCTGGCTGAGGACCCGGAGAAAGTTCTGATACTGCCCGCGAATCACGGGATTCAGAATGCGGTTCTCTCCCCCGAGTGCGTGCGCCCGGTTGTTAATGAGAGGTTTGTATTCAAGGTGCTCGTATGTCCGACGATTGATTGGATCCATCGTCACAAGTTCACATTCAAGAGCAACTCCGCATTGGCCAAGGAAGCCCTTCTGCATGAGTAAATATTGCGCGAGATGATTCCCGGAGTTGTGCGCTACGGCATAGCTCTGAAGGGTTGGCTGATACAATCCGCGAATATCCAGAATGGCGAGAGCCTTCTGGAAAAATTCAGCGCTTTCACGAACCCGCCACGCGATCTTATTGAGATCAATGGCGTGGAGATTTTCGGTTTCGAGATATTTGAGGACCGTGGCCTCGTCGCCCCACTGGCTAATCCAGGCCCATGAAGTCTCATCGACTGTGGTAGGCTCATCCACAACTTCCAGCGTTAAGGAATCGGCATGCGCAACCACCTCACCGGCTTTGGAAAGGTGCGCTGGATAAACCGGAAACTCACCTGCTTCCGGGAAGTAAAAGGCGATCTCAAGCCGGTGGGTCGAATAAGGCTCAAGACCAACCGGTTTGGTGGCGGTGGCACGCTGGCCCAGCATGGGAAGGGCTCCCTTGGGAAGCTGGGTGAGGATATCAAGCGTCTGGCGGGAGCTGGTGGGATTGGTCACAACGACCTGGGCTCCGTAAACAACTCCACGAACAAATTCGTCAGTGATAAACTGATCGACCTTTTGTCCGTCCTCCATGCGGAAGCGGTCGTTGTGCTGATAGTAGCTTTGGCTGACAAGAAGGGGCGGACGCTTGGCCGCCATTCCGGCTTCCTTGATCTCACGATGGAAGAACAAGGTGTTTCCTCCGGCAGTGAAATCGAGTGCTCCGTCTTCGATCTTGTCGGTGTGTTCCGGCGCGGCAAACGGCAGATCCAAAAAGGCCAGGGCAAGCATCATCTCGGCAAAATTACCAGTGACCTCTCCGAGATGGCGGGAGCCAAAGCCGGGCTTGAGCCCATGTTTTGCGAGATCAAGCCAGAAGCGATTCTCGCCAACGAGGTCGTAGGTGTGTTGTGAAATGCGAAGGTGATAATAATTGTTTTCAGCCCACTCCTTGGTGGGTTCGAGGGCGCGATACAGTTGTTCAGCGGGACGCTGAAAGTCTTTATCACCGGGCGCGGCAAAGGCATCGCTCAAATTGTCCATGGCCGCGTCCTGGGGCGACTCACGGCGCATTGACCGCAGTTCGACAAGGGCGTCTTCCTGCTTCAGTTTCTTTTCCTGCATATGAAATCTAACCCCTTTTGCTGATTCCTGCCCTTCAGCTTCCATATCGGCGAGACCGAGGGCTCGAAGTCGACTGGCCGGTTTTTTCTGCAATCCGCGCAACGACTCCCTCGCGTCCGCAACCTTGGCTCCGGCGTAGGTGTTCCCAAAAGCTCCTCCGCTGACCGCGGCCCCAAACCAGTAGCGGGATTGGTCGAGATCGGGAGTCTGAAGAGCGAGCCTGTTTTCAAGATCAAGAGTCAGTGCGGCCTGCCGCTTGGGATCGCCTTGCGAAAGAAGGATCCGCTCGACGACATTGAGGCGCGAATATTCGTGATGCTGGAAATAGGTCTGAAGCGGTTTCCCGAGTAAGTAGTCGTCCATGAAAGTTCGGTCCTTTTTGTTCGCAAGGTGCGGGAGGACGACCTTCTTGAAGAATTCCGGATCCTTTCGAGAAAGGAAGAAACTTAGTTCGTGGCAGGCATATTTTGAGTAGTTGGCCTGCTTTTCCTCATCAGTGAGCTTGGGCCAATTGGTGATGAAGGAAAACTCCCGAAGGGTTGCGTCATTATTCAAGGTGAGAAAATAACGGTGAATGCCGCCCAAGTGGTCAAAGACTTCAAACTGGGAATCAAGGAGATTCGGGATCTTGAGAGACTCCCCTTTCTTCAGAAGGCTCACCTGTTCCTGCTCGGTGAAGTGACGTTTTTGGTCGAGGGCTTTGAGGAGACGGAGGTCACGAAGTTCGGTCCTACGATCGGGGAGGGAAAGACTGCGGTAGGTGGCACCTTCCGGATCGACCAAGAGAACGTGAACATGTTGGCGATCGCCAAAAGCATCCAGCTTGATCGTGAGTTTCCCATCTTTCCCGGGGACGAGGTTTGGGACGAAAACAGGATCATTTTTGAGAAACTCGTATGACGTACTCCGGGCAGCCGGGGATTGCTTTTTGGCTTTTCTTCGGAGTGCGGCACCGGGTGCCGAAGCTGGAGCCGGTGCCGCGACGCTCTTGCGGTCAAATTTATCACCATCGGCCAGGACCTCTTTTCCGGTCTCGGTGTCACGGACGGCCCACGGATTCAAAAGAATCTCGGGACGGGTGAGCATGTTTCCGGGGAATTTTTGGGCGTAACGTCGCTCCAGAACATAGCGGAGTTCATCGCCAAGATTGCGTCCACTAATATAGAGACTCGGAAGGTAGCGGGCGCGGCCGGTGGTGAGCCCGGGGCGTTGCGAGCCACGCAGGCTGCTGAAAGGATCGAAACCGGGAAGGAATCGAGTCGCGACGACGTGAACGCGGGTCAATGGATCGACACCGGAAACATCGATTTCAAGGGTCTCGCCCTTGATTTTGACTCCCTTGAGGTGGGAAGGCTGGCGGGCCGGAAGTTCGAGCATGCGCGTCTCATTGAAGACGTGCCCCCCGGTGATGGTCCCCTGCGCAACGAGGATCTGGATCTCCTGTCCGGAATCTTTGAGAAGGAGTCGGTAGTCTCCGGCGGCGGGGTTTGCGGTGAGATAGCCGTCCTTTAACTTCAGTTTGGCGAACTCATTCGCGAGATTGTGACCTCCTACCAATGAAAACAATCCGACTTCGCGACGGTTGAGCTTTCCAACAAAGGGAACTCTCAGTTCCTGCCCCGCAGCAAGGGTGATGACATTGACCTGGTCACGACGATCTTTTTCAAGAGTCCATGAGCGTTCATGTCCGCCGGGCTCCTTGATTTGCACCCGGGCGATGTCGGTGAGAGAACCAAGATCAATCGCTCCGGTTTTGGTTGTTTTCAGAGTGAACGAGCGATGATTCTTGAAGTTGGCATGATGCACCACAACGTTGAGATTTTGTCCTCCAAGGGGCTCCCCGTTGCGACCGAGGAACTCGATGCGGTATCGACCATCGATCTTGCTGAGGTAAAGATCCCCGACCTGCTCGCTTCCCAGGAATTCATTCACTCCAAAGTGACGGCTGCTCGTCAATTCGATTTCCTTTCCTCCCAGACTGGCGATCTTGAGTTTCACCCGGAGAGTCGCAGTGAGGCTGGTGAGACGGTCGGGAACCCGGAATTCGTGAACGAACTCGCGATCGCTGGCGAGCTTGATGTCCTCGACAGACGTGCTGACAGGAAGCCCGTCGAGATTCTTTGAAGAAAGATGGAGGCTGGCACTCTCGCATTTGCTGAGCGAAATCGTTTCCCCGGCGACCGTCAGAGTCGGGCGAATCACAATCTTTGCCTTACCACCGGTTCGGAGGGTTTCCTGTTCAAGGTGCATCCCGGCACCAAGTTCGTATTTCTCATTGTGCTGGGTGAAACTGGCCATCGTGGCAAAGCCCTTGGAATCCTGGACAACGATGGTCCGGGTTCCGGGATTGTTGGAAAATGGCACAAGGGTACGCCCCTTCTCGTCGCAGTCGTATTGACGTTCGCCAATCCACACGGAGGCACCTGTGACCGGCGCGTGCTTTTCATCTAAAACGGTGATGAGTTCGCCCCGCGGAATCGTTTGATTCAAGATTCCCAGAGCACCCTTCCGAATGACCGCACGACTGCTCTTCCCTCCCCCGATAAATTCGATGACCCAAAGCCCCCGACGTTTCTCGATCGCGGGGATTTTGAAGTTTCGTGCGATACGAAGCTGAGGCGAATCCTTGTATTCGTGGACTTCGACATGGTTTGCGACAAGCCCGTCGAGATCGATATCGGTGCTGACCTCATTACCAAGGTTGCGGTAATAGTTGAGGGTGTTGATTTCAAAAACTTTGACAATGAGCTTGGGAACGTTTTTCAAGTGAACCTTGAGAGAAACCTCATCATTCAAGTCATGGACTTCACCACTTGTTGGATCGAATTCGATATCAACACGGTCTTTGAGTTCCTGAAACTCCGCAGGAGAAAGGAGCGAGGCCCAATCGGCGGGTTTGCCAATTCCATGGATGATCTTCGTTTCGGCAAAGGCACGGCGAAGCCATGAATCACGGAGATAGGGGGCAAATTTCTTGGAATCCGCGGCATCCTTCAAGAAACGAAGGAGGTAGGACTTCACGAGAGGTTCATCGCCACCTCGAACGGGAGGCAAGGTCGTAATTTTTCTAAAATCCTGACCAAGGTCGGCAGCCTGGCGCCACAATTCGGGCTCGTTTTCACGCCACTTTGGGTTCAGGTAGGAGACATTTCGAGGGAGGGCTAAATAGGCCAGAAAGCGCTTCTCATTTTCCTGACCGAGAGCCCGGTCGTGAACCAGACGTTGATAAAGGACGTGCGCTTTCAGCGAGTGAAACGACGGAGAGAGGGTCGATACAAACTTCCAGGCGCGGTCGAGGTAGGCTTGGCGGACACCGGGGGAGGCTGCGAGATTTTCGTCAGGTCCCGGAAGGAGCCGGGAGAGATAGGTTTCAACGAAAACGTTTTGGTGAATGAGCGTTTGCTCTCCTTTGAGGAGTGTTTCCAATTGGGCTTTTGTGAGAGCACGGTGAATGACAAACTCACCAAATCCCTTGCTCTCCTTACTCTTCAGGTCAAACAGGATGAGCTCAAGGAGACCGGGAAGATCGGGAACCCTGACCCGGGAAAGTAAATCGCGCCGCTCGGCCGGGGAAAGCCTGGGCTTGGACTCAAGAAACAGGAAAAAGGCCGATTCGTCCAAATTCTGGAGAGTTGTCGATGAACCAAGCGCATCTTTAAGAAAGGCCTCCCAGGCAACCAGCTTTTGATCCAGAGTCGACGGATGGTTCGCCTCGCGAGCCTTTCCTTCTTGCTGGTGATTGAAGTTGAGTCCGAGTTCTCTTTTAAGATATGCCAGAGTGGCCTGCGGGTCATCGGAATATCGAATGAGTGCCTCACGATTCTCGATGATCTTGCGACCCGGGGAATTCCGGAAGTTATTTTCCCACTCTGCAAGGATTCGGTCATAATCCTTGATCTGCCGCTCATTTTGAAAGTGGAGGGCATGGTAATAGTAATAGTCCTCCGTTCCGGGGATCAGTTGTTTGAGTGCTTCCTTACGATCCTTCGCAAGAGCAAAATCTTCAATAAAGCCGACGTTTTGTTGGGCCATGAGGTTGGAAAATGTCAATAGGAGAAGGGCGAGGAGCAGTTTCATTGATTACGCGGGTAGGAAGGGAGAATGGTGTTACTACCTAATCGAAACACCAAGACCGAACTTCTTGGAAGGTTTTTTCATTTTTACGGATTTACCCGGGCTTGCGAGATCCCTCGAGCGGCATTACAGACTCCGCGTGAGCACGCTGGATCCCTACAAGCTAAGATCGGAATTCCCCATCTTGCATCAGGAAATCAATGGGAATCCTCTGGTTTACCTTGATAATGCCGCCACTTCCCAAAAGCCATTGGCTGTCCTGAATTCCTCGCGGGATTACTACGAGAAGATCAATTCCAATATCCACCGGGGCGTCCACAGGCTCTCCCAGGCCGCAACCGCAGCCCACGAGTCTGCCCGACAAACCATCGCATCTCACCTGAATGCGAACCGCCCGGAGGAAATTATCTTCACCTCCGGGACAACTGATTCAGTTAATTTAGTGGCTTCTTCTCTTGGCCGCTCCAATCGATTCAAGGCAGGAGACGAAATCATTATATCCGGGCTGGAACACCACTCGAACACCGTCCCCTGGCAAATGCTTTGTGAACGACTGGGAATCACTCTCAAAGTGATTCCCGTTCTCGACAACGGGACTCTCGACCTGGAAGCATACGACAGCCTCATCACCGAACGTACCAAATTGGTGTCAGTGAATCATGTTTCCAATGCTTTTGGCACTGTGAATAACGTTACTCACATCTGTTCACAGGCTAGAAAGATCGGTGCCCTCACTTTTATCGATGGCGCGCAATCAATTCCTCACTTAAATGTTGATTTAGAATCGATTGATTGTGATTTTTACGCATTTTCCGGACACAAGGTTTACGGTCCAACTGGCATCGGAATCCTCTTTGGGAAACACGAATTACTCTGTGAATTACCGCCATGGCGAGGAGGGGGTGAAATGATCAAAGAAGTGACCTTTGAAAAGACCACCTACAACGACCCTCCCTTCAAATTCGAAGCAGGGACTCCAAATATTGAAGGGGGAATCGCACTCGCAACCGCTCTGGACTTTGTGAATAACTTGGTAATAAGCGAAATCACCGACCATGAGTCTCTCCTCATCAAACGTGCCGCCGAAATACTCGGTGAACTGGAAGGCATTACGATCTACGGCCCTGATGACCGGGCCGGCGCCCTTTCCTTCAATTTCGAAGGCATTCATCACTACGACCTCGGAACCCTCCTTGATCAGATGGGATTTGCTCTCCGCACCGGTCACCACTGCTGCCAACCCCTCATGTCTCGTTTTGGCATCACGGGCACCCTCCGGGCCTCCTTCGCAGCTTACAATACTCTCGAGGAGGTTGAATCACTTGGTGAGGCTCTAAAAAAAGCCCTCATGATGTTGCGCTGATTCCATTGCCTTTCGCCGATTCCGCGAGTATGGAATGCGCGTGACCATCACCGAGAAGCAACAGGAATTGCTCGACGATCTCGATCTCTTCCAGGATTGGACCGAGCGCTACGAATACGTCATTGGATTGGGGAAGAAGCTCCAGCCAATGGACCCGAACCTTCATACCTCCGACCGTCTCATCAAAGGCTGCCAGTCCCAGGTTTGGTTGGATTCCTCTTCGAAAGATGGCAAAATGTCTTACTTGGCCGATTCCGATTCGGTGATCACCAAGGGAATGATCGCACTTTTCGTGCGGGTTCTGGATGGCGAATCTCCGGAAACCGTCCTCACCGCAGACCTCTCCTTTATCGATAAGACCGGTCTTAAAGAGCATCTCGCCCCCACCCGCGCCAATGCTCTCACCCTCATGGCCGCTGAGATGAAAAAAGGAGCTCTCGAAGCCAGTCAACAGTAGTCATGGAAATCGAGCTCGGCAGGACCACCGTCGAACTCCTGCCCGGTCGCGCTGTTTTCCTAAAGGGATCGCGTTCTCTTGTCGTTGCCGACATCCACCTCGGAAAGTCAGCCACTTTCCGCAACCGGGGCCTCCCGGTTCCCGAAGGAACCACCGAATCCGATCTTCGGCGCCTTTCCCAACTTGTTGAAACCAATTTACCTTCTCAACTTATCATTGCCGGAGACCTTGTCCATTCGGCCGATGGTCTCAGCGAGCCCATTCTTTCTTCCTTGGGCGATTTCCTCGCTGACCTCCCAATCCCGGTCATTCTCACCGAAGGGAACCACGACGCACGCGCCTGGATCTCCGGCCGCAAGCTCCCCTTCCATATCGTCGCTGACCTGCTGGTCGACGGCATCACCATTACCCACGACCCGTCGGATCTCGCCCCCAACCAACCCGGCATCGCAGGCCACCTCCACCCGGGCGCACGAATCGCCGAATCCCGCCGCCGCGCCATCCGCGTGCCGGGCTTTTTCTTGCAAGCGTCCCAGCACCTCATCCTTCCCGCCTTCTCCGAATTCACCGGCATCCACCCGATGACCTGCCGTAAAAACGATCGATTTTTCGCCGAAATGAGCGGTAAAATCTCTGAAATTCCCAGACAACTCATTCGGTGAAGCGGATCGAATTTCACCTCTAAAAATACTCCGACCCACTTGGTCCGGGTCTGACAAAGCGATCAACGCCTTTTGCGATAACGCACAAAACTTGCGTTTACCCACTTGACAAGACGGGTCACTAACGCAATCTATTTGCATCTATGAAATGGTTTTTCTTCCTCCTCTTCACCTTGGCCGCGCACGGATTGGACGTTGCTTCCCTCCATCCCCTCATCACGGATGCGGTCAAACAAGTCGGTGGAAATCGTGTTTCCGTCGTAGAAGTCGTCAAGCCGGGCATGAACGTTCATAAGTTCCAGCCAAAGGCCTCTGACATTAAGAAAATGGCCAAAGCCCGCCTCATTTTCGCCTCGGGAAAAAACCTCGAACCCTATCTCAAGGGACTCAAGGACAACCTTCAAGGTCACCAATCCATCATCGAAGTTGGTCGCACCATCCCCTCGCAGAAGATCTCGAAGAAAGATCAAATCTACGCCTGTTGCCCTCATCATGCCGTCGGTGGAATTGACCCCCACTGGTGGCATAACATCAGCAATATGGAGCGCGCCATTCGCGTGATTGAAAAAGAACTCACCAAGGCCGACCCTGCCGGAAAAGCAACCTACGCTGCGAACTCCAAAGTGGCCCGCCAGCGGCTCGATCAACTCGAAGCGTGGGCAAAAGGCCAGATCACAAAAATCCCCCGGGGGAAACGCCATCTTGTCACCGCCCACGCCGCCTTTGGCTACTTTTGTAAGGCTTATGGGTTCAAAGCGACCTTTGTCCAGGGCCTGAGTGCAGACGGTGAAGTCTCGGCCACCCAACTGGCCAAATCCATTCAAGAGCTTCGCAAGGAAGGAATTCCCATGGTTTTCCCTGAGAAGACCGCCAATCCGAAAGTCCTGCAACAGATCGCCAAACAATCAGGGGCCAAAGTTGGCAAACCGCTCATCGCCGATGGCTCGGCAACGAGCTATCAGGCCATGATCCAGGCAAACGTCACCAACATTGTAGCTGGCTTGAAGTAGCGCCATGACCAAATTCCCTCTCGGAGCCACGCTCATCCCGCTCATCCCCTTGGCTGCACTCGGATGGCCTTTGGCCAGGGTGATCAACCAAAAAGCATACCAACCGGTCGAAGCCGAAGACAAAGCCTCCGGCCCGCTCACCACCGCCTTTTTGCAGATCAACTCAGCCCATCCCTTTGCTGAACTGACAGTCACCATCGAGGAAGCCTCGTGGACCTTTGCTCCTGATGAAGACGAAAAGGAGATCCACTACGAACGCGACTCCAAGGTCACCCTCCTGGTCTCTGTGACCTGGCCCGAAGACACCCCGAAAACCGCGCTTCGACTCGAACTGATCCCCGAAGGAATCGAGGCTCGTTTTCACACTCTTTGGGGTCTTGGAAAAGCTACCGAAGAACTCACTTTCACCTGGGAAGAGTAACCATGAGCCACGAGCACCATCAACTCGACCTGACAGGAGTAGGCTATAGCTACGGAGTGAAGGAAGCCCTCAGCGAGGTCGAATTCTCGGCCCACTGCGGTCAACGCCTCGCCCTTCTGGGACCAAACGGCGCAGGAAAAAGCACCCTCATTCGACTCCTGGCCGGTCTTCTCAAGCAGCAATCCGGTGTCATCAACTGGCGTGAGAATCCGATTGCCAAAGCTCGACGCGAAATCGCTTACCTTCCGCAGGTCGACCAGCATCAACGTCATTTCCCCATCAGGGTTCGAGACGTCATCGCGATGGGGCGTTTCCCCCACCTCGGACACCTCAAACGCTTCGGGAAAATCGACCGGGATAAAACCGAGGATGCCATTGCCACCATGAATCTTGGCGACATTGCCAATCGCCAGATCGACCAACTTTCCGGCGGCCAGCAGCAGCGCACCTACATCGCCCGGGCACTCGCCCAGGAAGCCCACGTCCTTCTTCTCGACGAACCTTTCAACGGACTCGACATCGAAAGTCGCTGCCACCTTTCAGACAGCCTCGTTGACCTAAGCAAAAGCGGGCATCTCATTATCGCCTCCCACCATCAGCTCGAAAGCGTGACGGAGATTTTCACCCACGCTCTCGTCCTCGACCGGAAGCAAGTCGCCTTTGGTCCCGCTGCGGAAGTCATGGTCAGCGATGCCGTCAAACAAACCCTTCACTCTTGCCACCCCCATGCTCATGAGCGAGTTCTTTGAGATTCCCCTCTATCAACGAGCGCTCCTGGCGACTCTCATCATTGGCTTCGTCAATGGATATACGAGTGCCTTCGTACTTCTGCACCGCAGCCCACTCAAACTGACCGCTCTGAGCCACAGCCTCCTGCCCGGTGTCGCCATCGCCGCGTGGATCTTCACCCTTGGCGTCTTCAGCGCCTTCTTCGGAGCAGTCATCGCCGCCGTCGCCATTGGCGTGCTCACGGTCCTCCTCTCGCGGGTCACCAAAATCAGCGACGATACCGTCCTGGCTGTTCTTTATACGGGAGCTTTTGCCGTCGGCATTATGGTCCTCCAAAAACTGGGCTCCAACCAGGATCTCGAAAACTGGCTCCTTGGAAACATTCTGGGTCTCTCGGATATCGACCTTTGGATGAGTTTCGGGGTGGGTATCATTGCGGTGACCATGCTCTCGCTCTTCCGGCGAGCAGTGGTCATCAACCTCTTCGATCCCGAAGTCGCGGCAAGTCTCGGCATTCGCACCAGACTTCTCGACTACGCCTCCTTCGCAATCCTCATCCTTGTTCTCGTCACCACGCTTCAGGCTGTCGGCTGCATTCTTGCCATCGGCATGATTGTCACTCCCGCCGCCATCGTGAGGTCCTTCGTTTCCACACCAGAAACACTCTTCCCTCTGAGTGGACTCGTTGGAGCCGGGGGATCCGCGCTGGGTCTCATTCTCAGTATCCAATTCGGACAACCCGCCGGAGCCAGCATTGCAGCCACTCTCGCCGGATTGTTCATCCTTTCCGTCATCATCCGGGTCTCACTCCCCGGGAATCGGGCATAGCACTTTGCCGTGGGCCTGCTTGACGCGCCCATCCCCCGTCGATCAGCCAAGAGATGGCGTAGTGCCGCATTCCAGTGAATCTCTACTTCTTAATCGCCTTGTTGACCTTCACCCCTTTGCCCTGCGAGCGGCGGAGTTTGTCGAATTTCTTACTGTTATCAAACCAGATGGCATCCTGTTTTTCGTAGTTATTCCTGTTGTAGCTCCCTGCTTTGAATTCACCTGCGGGAGCTTTTCCCTGGGAAGCTGGAGCAGTCTGGCTCCTGAATGGTCTGGTCCCCCGATAGAAAGCATAACGACCTTCCTGATCCCTTGCGATGACGGTCACAACGCCTTTCACTCCGGCAGTCGTCCAAACGCCACGCATCTCTGTTTCTCCTGAGGCAAATTTTTCATCATTCGATCCAATCGCCTTTACATGAACTCCATCGAGCAGTTTCCCGGTCGCTCGATCCGACAAATTCACTCGAACGGTAGCATCACGATCAATTTCCTGAACTTCCATCTTCACCGGCGTCACCAAAACCAATCCCGACGCGTAAAGATAATCGCCCCGGCAAATCACGAGATAGGCACCATCTTTCTTCATCGGCAATTCGATCGTGGTCTCCTGATCGCTGAATTGCTTGTTCTTCAAATCAACACTCAGCTCATGCTTCGGTGCGATCCCGGCGAGATTTACTTTCGAAATGTGACTGAGATTCTTTTCCCTAAGATAAAGCTTCATCAAGTCCACCCGATAGATCTGCAAGTCGGCTTTGCTGATATTGCGATGCTTTAGTTTCAATTCCACCTTCTCGCCCGAGCGAATGACTTTCACTTCATCAAGCGAGATTTTCTTCTGCTCGAACCACGCGATGGAATCCTTCGCATCAGGATACTCCGTGTCCACTTTTTCATACCACTTCAATGCATCCACCGTCTTGCCTTGAGCATGTAAAATCTGCGCGCAAATATAAGCGGCCAAATTTCGGTCCTTCCCGCTCCCATCCGCTACCACCTTGGCCGAAGCAAAAGCAGCGTCGTAGTTTCTCAACCAGAAATTCCCCAGCGCCTCCAGATATTGGAAAGCCTCTGCGAAATCACTCTTTGGATAGGCCTTCTGACTCGCCTTGGCGTGTAAAACCATCTGCTCGTAGGATTTAAGGGTAAAGAGAGCATTGGCGATGGTAAAGGCGCCATCGTCCGACAATGGATGAGACGGATGAGTCACCCGGAATTGCTCCAACATCTTCACCGATTTCAAATAAAGATCACGCGATTCCGGAGCTTTCTTATCTCCCTTGCGAGGAGCGATCGCCTTTGTATCGGCAGCTTTGGCATAGACTTGTTGAGCCAGCGCGAAGAAGGAATTGGCAATTTCTCCATAGTCCGGGAAGTCCATCCACAGCTCGGCCTGATAGTCGAGAGCATCCAAAAAGCGCCCCTGATCTTCCAAAGCCGCACCGACAAAGGATTCAGTCGCAAACCCGGCTTCAAGAGTCGCCAGAAAAACATCCACCCCACGTTCAAATTCTTTCAAGTCCCGATAAGCATTCCCCACCTTGAGAATCTTTTCGAAGGGAATCTCCAACTCCGGAGAAAGTTCGTTGAGCACTTCAAACGAATCCGCCACAAGCCTTGCATCGGGTTGCTTCTTTGCCGTTTCAATCCACAAGGTCATTCTCGCCACTTCAGCGGCCTGATAGTTTGAGTGCTTCTTGCGCACGATCGCCAGCTGTTTGGCCGCCTCGACAAAATCACCATCGCGAAATGCCAATGTCGCCAGTTCATAGCGCTCACCCACCTGGTGAAAGTACTCCTCACCGGTCTTTTTCCCACGCGGAAGAATCACCAGCTTTCCCTCCGGCCCGTAGGTCGCTCTTTCCGGCACTTGAAGAGGAAAGAGCATCGTTGGTGAAACGCGCCACTCTCCCGGAGTCTTCGCCACCATCTCGTAGTAAAAACTCTTATCCTGGGCCATCGTGCCCACATGAGTGATCACGAGATAACCATTCTCAATCCGGGCCCCGCTGTGCCCGCCTGAAAGTGACCCTGCGAGGTAATCAAAGCCTGCCGGAATTTTTTCCCAGATGATCACTTCCCCGTTTTCACTCTTCTTGTGGCGTGTCACCAAACGAACTCCCACCCGATCACCGACCGCCGCTTTTGAAACTCGCGAACGTCCTCTCGTCGAAAGAGGGAGCCCTTTGTAGGTCAAACCCGGATGCAAAAACTCCCGCGTCATCACTTTTAAATCCCCGTTCCAATCATCCTTGGGAAATTCCTTCAAAGTTCCAGTCATCGTCGTTCCCACCCGCAGCATCCCCCGCCCTTCCATCGAAACTGAAACCACGTTCTCCCCTTTCTTCAAAAAACGTTGTGGCACTTTCAACCAACCCCGACTTTCGGGAGTTCCGCTTGTGATCTTGGTCACTTCTTTACCATTGATCGAGACCACAACATGGAAGTCCGCCGCCACCGCATCGCGCTCTTCGTATATCGAGGATAATCCAAGAGCACTCAGTGCCAACGAAAGGTCACGCATAAATCCGTGAGCTCCACATCGACTCCAAATTCGTTTTTCAATCCCATCAACCCGGGGATCCCTGGCATTGATTGCGGCCCATGCTTGCAGGGTTCTCCCCAAGGTCATGACATCCCAGTCCTTCACTTCTCCCTGATTTTCCAAAAGCTGCTTCGAAAATTCCGGACGCTTAAGCTGCACAAACGCCAGCGCAAGATAGACCCGGCCCGAAGGCGAAAGCTCTGCCCTTGAGCGGAACAGGCGGTTGCACGCTGAGAAGTCACCTTTCCCGCCAACCGAAAGAGCATACTGAATCATAGCCCGTTGATCGCCCCCTGCCTTCGCCCTGTTTGCCATGAGGAAAGCCTGGGCCCGGCTCGCGACCCCGCGATCCACGGGAATCTCCATCGCTTCCGCCATCACCAAAGCTTCATATCCAACAGTCGAATAGGTGAGATCTGATTTTTTTCGTCCCCCATGAGCCGACCAACCCCCGTCACCTCCCTGTCGAACTGTCACCGAAGCCACCAGCTGTTCCGCAAGATCTCTCGCCGCTCTGATTTGGTCATCTTTGGCTCCGCTATTTTTGAGGTAGCGCAAATAAGCCAATTGAGTCATCAGATCTGAAACAGGATGCCCGCCGATGGCAGGAAAACTTCCGCCATCAAAGTTTTCATGGCCATGATCAAGCAAGGCCTTAAAAATTTCACCAAGACCGGTTTGGAATCGCAGTTCCATGGGGGGAAACTCTCCTCCTTCCGGTAGATCCACCTTAAAGCTGGTCTTGCCGGGTTTCGCCAAAGCTCCCGCTCGAACGACTACCGGGGCTCCACACGGCAGAGGAGCCATGGTCCCTTTCTCCTTCGTCGTTTTCCCCTCAATCGCGACCTCTGCTGTGAAATCCAATTTCCCTTTCGACGTCTCGAAGCTTTTGAGACTTATCTCCAAAGTCTGCTGTCCCTTTTGGAAAGCAATCGCGCGCTCAGTCACAACGGGTTCTCCCCCTTTTTCCTGCATGGCAAACTTAAGAACTCCCTTTCCCGCCTTGTCTGAACTTTCGCGAGAAATGACGACCAAGGGTGTGAACCGGTCTCCTTCAATAACCCCATTCGGTAGGGCCAATTTAACCACCAAGTCTTCCCGGATCTGCACCGCTTTCATAGCCGCTCCCAAAGCCCCGTTCCCGGTCAAGGCCTCTCCAAGAATCGTCCATTCATCAGTATCCTTGGGCAGTTTCATTTCGATCGTCGCCTCTCCCTTCGCATTCGTCCGGACTGTTTTGCTCCTCAGGTCGAAGCTCCCCTTGATCCGACTTGTCCCCGGCGCTGAAGGAATCCCGAAAGCCGCACCTCCATCAAGCTGCTGTCTATTGATACTCTGAATGGCGTATCCCGGCGCCTGATTCGGACGAACCGACTGGTCAAAATAGTAACGACCATTTTGGCCACCACCACCGCCCCCACCTTGCTGCGCCACAGACTGAGGAAGAAGACCGGAATCATTGAGCGCAATCTGGTCGCCGACACTTTGCCGAAGCAACTCTTGTTGGACGGCCAAGTTAACAGACCCCTGCCCCCCTTGATGCTCAAAACCGCAGCTTGAGCCGGAGTTGAAAACCCCTCGGGCATAATTCCGTTGGAACTGATGATGAAAATTTCCAAGTGGAAACGGACGATCATCCGCACGCACAACGGCCAATGCCGTCTCAGCTTCCAAGGGTTTGCCCGCAGCATCTTTGACCGACAGAAGAACTTTCACATTTTGTCCCGGACGAGCTTTCAATGGTTCGTCCTTTGCACCCACCACAACCATCTCAACTTTCAAATCTCTTTTCACTCCCACCCTTAAAGAAGCTTGATGCAAACGCCGATCATCCAAGGCCATAATTCCAATCTGGAATTCAGGCGCGTGAAGTGCCGTAAGCGGCACCGCAATCTCGTTTGAACCCGGATTCACCTCGATCACCCGGTATTCAAGGAGCTTGTCAGTTTCAATACTCACAAGCGCCGGAACCGACATGCCCATCCGGGAGTGCAATTCAAAACGAGCCGTCATGCCCTCGGACAAATGCTTATCACCCGCAAAAAGACGAAGCTTGGTTAGGTCGTCACTGTCAGAAACAGTAAAGCGACCACCTTTCACTTCGCTGTCGCCATCATAAATCCGGTAAGAATAAATCCCTCCTTCGGATAGCTTGAAGCCTGCTTGCGCCTCTCCGGTCCTGGCATCCGTCTTCACCATCAGTTCGCTAATCTTTTCATTCACGACGAGACAATCGCGACTCATATTCAGCCCCGGAACTTCAACCAAGACCGGGTCAGGGTGCTCCTCCACCGACCGCTCAAGGACAACCCGGAGCTTTCGAACAATCGGCTTGTCATCCAGCGAACGGGCCTTCAGTCCGATCTCAAAATTCCGATCAGCGATCACGAGCCTTCGCTTCATCGAAGAGGACACCCGGTAATTTTTGGTCACAATCGATACCGAACTTCCAACTCGTCCCGCATCGCTCGACGGCATGGTTGCGTGGAACGACAAGGACCTGCTTGGCGACCCTTTCGTAGGATATTCAAAAACAGCCTCTCCCTTCTCATCCGTGAACAACTCTTGCACCGGTCCTCCTGGTAAATTGAGGGCAACTTTCCGATTTGCAAGCGGTGCCCCCCACTGATAATGGGCGGATACTTTGCCTTTAACGACTTCTCCCGGAGCAATAAACTTCTTCTCAATTTCAAGGCTCAGCTTCACCCATGGAAGACCCTGATGACTCACCATCACCACTCCCGGAAAACTTGCGTTCTCTCCTCCGATCGTTCCTTCAAGCGAGAGATTCACGAGGTTGCCTCGCAACTCAGACGGGAGACCAAATCTTACCTGACTGGTTCCAAAATTGTTCAAGGACAACTTGCTCTCCTTCAAAAGCCGCCCCTCGGCATCGCGAACCTTCAGCACAAAATCCCGTTCCTCTTTCCTGGGAACGACAAACCCTCCCTCTTTCACATCACGAACGACAACCTTGAGGTTTACGCTTTCGCCTGGACGATGAATCTGGCGTGAGGTGAGCATGGTTCCTCTCGGTGAAAGAGGGGCTGGTAATTGAAGCCCGGCAACCTCAAGAGCAAAACCGGCCATTCCACGCTCTGAAATTCCAAGCACCCGCAGCTGCGAAACCTCTTTCAATGATTCGTCCTGATAGTGCCAGACCCCGTCCGGTCCCGTGACGCCTTCGGCAATCACCTTGGCTCCATCTGCAAGCACCAGTTTCACTCCGGCACCAACTTTGCCGGTCTTCCAATCCCGAACAATCACCAGGGCCTCTTCCCGGCTGCTCCGTACCGCAAGATCAATATCACTTCTTACCGCGACCGTCGTACTTTCCAGATTTTCGCCTTCCACCTTGATGACACACAGACCGGCTTTCCCTGCTTCGAAAGGAATCTTCACCTGATGCTCCATCGGCAGATATCGCTGAAATTTGGGGATCGTCACTTCCCAGGTTTTGTCGGGCTCCACAAGATCGACATCAAGTTGCTCAATGTCGGAGAGATTTTGGGATTTACGAAAGTAGGACTCAAAATCGATCCAATACTGGCGAACTTTCACCTTTTCCACATTCCGAAGTTCCAGCGTAATCTCCGGATCCTCCTCTGTTCCAAACACTCTTGGAGACGAAGCCTTGAGGACCTTCGACATCAGGACGGCCTTACGCGCCTGTCCATCCTGCAACCCCGAGTAAATCTCGACCGCCTTTTCAAGATCTCCAAGATAGTGTTCATAGACACCACCGATCTTAACCTTGGCCGCCTTGGCCTGTGAGCTTTGGGGATACTTCGAAATCAAGCGGCGCCAATCTGCAATTCCCTTTTCAAAAAGGCCTTGCTTCTCGGGCGTTAGTTTGAATTTTTTTCCTTTTTCCGAACCGACTGCTTCGAAGTAAGACAACTCACCCAAGGCGAACATCAACTGAGGCAAACGGGGATCGAGGGGGTGCCCATTAAGGAATCCCTCCAACGACTTCCGGGCCTCATCCCTTGCCGCCGCCTGCTCATCTTTTTTGGCCTGATGAACCTTGCGCACGGACTCCAGGGCTCTTTCAAAATCAATCTGCACCAAGCCCTTCTGACATTCCGCCCACTTCTCGCCATTGGGGAAATCTTTTGCAGTCTTACGCCACTGGGCCTCCGCCTCATTAAACTTCTTCTCCGATAGAAAGATCACTCCGATCTCAAAAGAGGCCGCTTCTCGACGATCTTCGTGCTGACGTTTTCGCTGATCGAATCCATCCGCGCTCCTATCATCAAGAGTCAAGGGCTTCTCCAACGGAGCCCGGTATCCTTTTCCATCAAGAAACTCCTGGTAGGCACCGCGGGCCTTTTCCCATAGTTTTGCGCTGGAATAGACCAAGCCAATCTTGAACGCGACCTGGGGAGCCCAAATATGCGTGGGATAGAGGCTCAAATATTCCCGGGCTTCCTTAATCCAGACTTCCGCGTTCCCGACGGCCCCATTCTCTGTCATCGCCATGAGACGGAGCCATGTCGCATCCGCTCGCAATGCCGACTGGTCGGAAACTCCTTTCGTCATCTCTTCAAGCTCCTCCAGATATCGGACCGATTCGGAACGCCGATTGAGACGATGAAGGGCTTCCGCGTGATAAAAGCGCACCCTGAATCGCTTTGGGCCTTCAAAGATCACTTTGGCATTTTTTTCTGTCGTGATGCGTCGGACTGAATCGAAGGTACCAAGCCATGCCGGGGCGAATTCGTCGAGGTAAGCCAATGCCGCTTTCTCAGCCTCATCCCATTTCTTGAGCAGGCCATGAAGCGAAACCATCCGGCTGCGAACCCCTTCTCGAACCGCCGCCGAGCAATCGGTATCAAGAACCTGGGCATAGAGAATCAGTGCCTTTCCATAGTCTGCAGGGGGTGAATCCAAATCCTCAGGAGCGGGCTCTGTCGCAAACAATTCGGCAAAAGTGATGAGATGCCCCGCCACCTCATCCTGGCGATCTTCGCTAAAAATACGCCCCGCTTCGTTTTGATAGATGGCCAAAGCCTCCTGAAACTTTCGTTGTGACGCCAAGGCTTGGGCCTTGAGAAAAACAAGCTTGTGACGCCAAACACTCTTCGGGAAAGACTTCAGCAACTCGTCACAAATTTTGACAGCTTCGGCATTCTTTCCCGCCAGCTGATGGGCCCGCGCCTTGTGGAGGCCAAGCTCGTCTTCGGCGACCCCCTCGCTGGCAGCAGCCAAAGCGGCAAGATCTCCGGAAAAACCCTCGATCGACCCCTGGTAATCCCCCTGTCTCAGGGCATCGATCGTCTCATCTGCAGGCGCAACCTCCTGCGCAATCAGATTGGAAGAGAAGAGGAAGAAGGAAATTAGACGGGGAAAGATTCTCATGGAAAGCGGGTTTTCAGGAAAGGGCGAGAGGCGGAATCAATCCAACCACCATCGCACTGGGAAAACGCCTGCCGCCGAGAATCTTTTGTAACGACTTTGTAAAAAGCGGGGGTTGCGGGGAGCCTATGAGACAATCCCGGCAAGCGCCGTCGGGTTCTTTTCCTTCTTGCTCAGGGCCTTGCGCATCTTCCCGATTGCCGCATTCTGGACCTGTCGGATGCGCTCACGACTCACCCCAAAGCTGTGGCTAATCTCCTCAAGAGTCATCACCTTCTTCCCGTTCAGACCGAAACGGGAGTCAATGATCGCGCTTTCGCGTTCATCGAGGATCTCGAGCATGTCGTCGAGTTCATCAAGATAGTTTTTGTTCGCCAACTCATCGAGTGGACTCGTTGCACTCTCATCGCCAATCATATCTGCATAGGTCGCCACCGAATCATCAGCCACCGGAGCATCGAGGGAGGCAGGTCGCTGGGCTGCCTGCTTCAGCATGGCGAGCTTTCGCTCCGGGATCCCCAGAACATCCGAGAGCATCTCGTTGGTGGGCTCTTCTCCAAGTTCCTCTGTCAGCATCGTCGTGATCCGGCGAACACGTGCCAACTTGTCGACCAGATGGATCGGAAGACGAATCGTTTTCCCTTGATTGGCCAGGGCACGCTTGATGGCCTGCTTGATCCACCACCCCGCATAGGTGCTGAGCTTCCCCCCTTTTTCGGGATCAAATTTCTCGACCGCCTTCATGAGTCCGATGTTGCCTTCGGATATCAAATCGGCCAGAGGAACGCCATAGTTGGAGTAGTCACGAGCCAATTTCACGACAAGACGCAGGTTGGCCTTGATCATCAATTCCCTGGCCTTTTCATCACCTTCTTTGATGCGAGCGGCCAATTCGATCTCTTGCTCCGGAGTGAGAAGAGCAGTCTTCATGATTTCGCGCATGTAGAGGCGAACACTGCTGTCGGTATCAGTTTGGGACATCGTTTGTAATTTTGATTGGAGGTTTTACGCTCTGACCCGGATTTTCTAGCATTAAACGTTATTTTTTACACGAATTTATTTTCGTGTAACACGGATCCACTGGGGAAGCGTAACAACACGGACATTTTGTTTATGATCACTCTGATTTCCGGGGAAACCCCGCAATTTCATGCCAGTATGAAACCGGTGATCGCGCTCTATTTCTGATCTTTTAAACGGAAACCGCACTTCCTAGCAGGCATGGTCCGGCTTACTCCTTGACCACGCTTTTTATTTTACCATCACTCATTTGCGTCGTGATGATATCCCCCTGGGAAAGAGCTGCAGCTGATTTTACGATTCCCCCCCTGGGATCGAAAGTAATGGAAAACCCCCGGTCTAAAATGCTTCCGGGCCCCAAAACCTGCAACACCGAGCTGAGATGCTCAATCCGACCTTCCTGCACTTTCAGAGCATTCTTTGCCGCATTCAAAAATTCCACCTGGGAACCATCCAGCTTCTCCTGCCGGCGTTTCAAGATCTCCCGAGGATGATATCGATCCCAATTCGCTTGATAAGCAGAAATCAGCCGTTCACTCATTCGGATCGATTCCTCAATGACATTCGAAAAATCACGCCGGAGACCTTCGAGTCGAAACACCGGTTGCTGAAGCTTCCGTTCAGCCGATTGGGTGAAAATCCCCCGCTCGTAATAATCGAGCTGATCCGAAAGCCGATCAACTCTCCCACGAACGCCACGGCTTAATCGTGACCGCAGATTCTCAATTCGATCCAATAAATCCTTCCGGTCCGGCACCACCAATTCCGCAGCCGCACTTGGCGTCGGCGCTCTTAAATCAGCCACAAAATCGGAAATCGTAAAATCAATCTCGTGACCCACCGCACTGATGACAGGGATCGAGGACGTCGCGATCGCCCGAGCCACCACTTCTTCGTTAAAATTCCAGAGGTCCTCAAGGGATCCACCACCCCGGCCCACAATCAACACTTCCGGTTGGGGCACGCCTTTTTCCGAAACCGCTCCCGCCTGCCGAATGGCCCTCGCAATGCCCCGTTCGGCCCCCTTCCCTTGCACTGCCACCGGAAAAAGAACGACCGTCAACCACGGAGCCCGGCGGCTGAGGACATTCTTCATATCCTGAAGAGCGGCTCCGGTCGGCGAAGTCACCACTCCCACCACTTTGGGAAAAGCGGGCAAAGATCGCTTCCGCTCTTGTGAAAAAAGCCCCTCCTCGTCGAGCTTGCGTTTTAAAGCCTCGAAACGTGCCTGAAGGTCACCCACCCCAACCGCCTGGGCCTTTTTGACAATGAGCTGCGTGCTCCCTCGTGCTTCATAGAAGCTGGTTTCCCCGAAAATCTGGACCTTCGCGCCATCTTCGATGACCTCGTGCCCTGCCCGACGCCTCGCGCCAAACATGGCGCAGGAAATCTGGGCCGACTCATCCTTGAGCGAAAAATACCAATGCCCGCTTCCCTGTTTTCGAACGTTACTAATTTCACCCTCAACCCAAATATCACCGACCTCAATCTCGAGAAGATTCCTGATCCTCCGCGCGAGTTGGGTGACTGAGATCGCCTTGACCGAACCCACTCTAGCTTTCCTCGTTACTGTTCAATTCGGCGAAGACCATCTTTCCCGCACTCGTTTGCAAAGTGCTTATTACCGTAACGTCCCGGGAGGTTCCGATCTTGTTGATCGCGTGATTCACCACAATCATCGTGCCATCCGGCATGTAACCCACAGCCTGGTGGTCATCCTTGCCCGCACGGACAAGAGCAAGACGGACCGACTCACCCACCACGACAGATGGTTTGAGAGCATCCGAAAGGTCGTTTAGATTTATGATATCAGCCCCTTGAAGGTGGGCCACTTTAGTCAGGTTTTCATCCGTCGTAATGAGACGACCGGAAAGAAGCTTGGCGGTTTGCACGAGACGCCCCTGGAAGGATTCATCCTCAGCCATTCCCCGTGAATCCTGAATGGCAATGGGGACCGCCGGATTCTTTTGCAGCTCGCTTAAAATCTCCAACCCTCGCTGGCCCCGCTGTCGCTTCCCCGACGATGGCGAGTTCGCCATCACCTGAAGTTCATCAAGCACAAATTGCGGTACCAGGACCCTCCCCGTCAAAAAACCGGCCGCCATGAGAGGTGGTAACCGTCCATCCATGATGACTTCGGCATCCAATATCAGCAACTGCCCCGATGCGGCATCCTGACGAAAACGAACGTAGGGAATGATGAAGGAAAATTCCTCTTGGTCGCTCCTCAGGGCCAACACCGCACCCAGGAATGCAAAACTTGCGTAGGAAGTCACGTCGAAGGCTAACGCAAGCGCTTCCCCGATTCCTTCCACTTGAATGGGCGAAGCGGCGATCTTGATCAACTCCGGAATTTGGGCGCGGTTCAGCAAGAAAGCACACAACAATCCCACCCCAATTCCAAAGGTCGCAGTCGAAAACCCACGCAGGGTGAAGTTCCGCATCGAACTCTCCACCAGAATGAAAAACACCGCGACAATCAATCCGCCAAACAATCCCACCCAGAGCGGGATGCTCGGAGTGCTCTGCGCAATCGCCAAGCCTGCCAACTGGCACAGCACAACGTAGATCACGCGGGCAACGTTGACCGATGGTTTCGACGGTTTCATGGACATCAGACTTTAGTCACCTCAATGATGAATGCGCAAGCCTGCCTAATCCGATGCTTCCGGCCACTCGAGGGTTCGGTCCTCCTTGGCCCCCGGAATTTCGTCACCGATATCCTTGGTCGTGATGTAAAGCATGAAGCCCATGAGAAGGAGAGCAAAGCCGGTTTGGATGATTTCCAGGAAGCGGGAAGGAAGCGGTTTTCCCCGAACCCATTCCATGATCGCCATGACGATATGCCCTCCGTCGAGAACAGGAAGCGGGAGCATATTCAGAACCGCGAGGTTCACATTGAAGAGAACAAAGAAGGCCAAAACACGCAACCAGCCATCGGGTTCCTGCAAAAGCAAAAACTTGGTTTTGGCAATCCCAATGGGGCCCGCCAATTGGTCAACCCCCACATGGGAGCTGGGCGAACTAATCACCTTGATGGTCATCCACATCGTCCGCAAACTATCGCGAACCTGCTCCCAGGGATTGGGGTGCAGGATCTCAGATGAGATCACCGCTTTGAAATCCCAAACAATTCCAACCATGGGAGTCTTGTAATGATCTCCCTTTGGCTGCAGAGGAGTCACCTCAAGATCCATGATCTCATCGCCCCTTTTTATGGTGAAGACCGTCTTCCCAAACTCATTTTCTCTGAGCACCTGGGTGACGTGGTAGGAACCATAAATTTCCTCACCATTGACCTTGAGCACCTGATCACCCGCCTTAATTCCAGCCATCTCGGCAGGGCTCGTTCCTTTTCCTTCGCTAATCTCTCCGACAACAGCCGGACCGCCCGGTGTGATCCCGACCTGGGGGAGGGCCCGACGTTTGTAGAAGGGGGTCTCTGGAATATCAAACTTGGTTGTGACTGTCTGAATCCTGCCAGCGCGCTCGATTTCAAAATCGATACTCTCGCCCTTGGTCAGCATAATACGGGTGCGGATGTCATCAAAAACACGCCCCGCATACCACTGGACCGGTTTCCCATCGATTTTCAGGACTTTGTCCCCGGGCATTAGGATCCCGTCGGCAGGGCTTTCATGAACGACTCCGCCGATGACATTCGATTTGATCGCATCTTGTGGCTTCCCCAGCCCCCAAACCAAAAAACCAGCGACTACCGCGAGCAACAAACTAAAGAGAGGTCCGGCAAAAGCCACGATGATTTTGTCGAGCGGAGTCACCGCCGGGAGCTCTTTCCCGTCCAAATTATCCCCTTCAATGGATTCCATCGCGGCCATCTGGGGGAGCGCGACGAATCCACCTGCCGGAATCCAGCCCAGACCATACTGCACGCCATTGATCTCCTTCTTCCAGATGGGTTTACCAAACCAAATTTGAAATCGGTCAACCTGGAGGCCACGCCACCGGGCCGCCAAAAAATGACCCAGTTCGTGGACAAAAATCATCACGTTAAATAACGCAATGACGACAAGAATCAGGAGGGCTGAATATAGAAAATCGCTCATATGAGTTTGCTGCACGGAACCTACCCCACCGCCCGTGATTGGGCCAGTGACATTTCCACGTTTAAAAAACGTCGCAAATATCCGCCTTGGTTTAAGTCAAACGGACACTCTGCTTTTTGCTGAGACGCAAAATTTGACCGGTTTGGCCGGAAAAACCTGCCATAGGGTCGGTGAGCTTTTCGCCGTCGAGCTGGACGGCACCCGTCGTGATGAATTGCTTCCGCAGCTCACCATTGGATTTTTCAAGCCCGAAACTCTCCCTAAAAACCTTGCTCACGACATCTAAAACGTTCCCGCCCAGTTCGTCAGCTGAAATCCCAGGAAGATCAGCCGCGTTGAGGTCCCGTTTCGAAAAACGAGTCTCCCAATCATCACGAGCCGCCTGCCCCTCCACTTCCGTGTGGTATCGGGCGACAATCCGACGCGCCATTTCCTTCTTGGACTCCATTGGGTGCAACGACTCGTCACGATCCGCACCAAGCAGCAAGAGATAGTAGCGATCCATCAACTCGTCGCTAATGCTCATCAGCTTCCCAAACATCTCATTCGGAGCATCACTCACGCCAACGTAGTTGTGAGCGCTTTTGGACATTTTTTTAACGCCATCAAGGCCCTCGAGAAGTGGCATGCAAATCACCGATTGCTGGGGTTGCCCCTCTTCCTTCTGAAGATCCCGACCCACCAGCATGTTGAAAAGCTGGTCGGTTCCGCCGATTTCGACATCCGCTTTCAGCTCCACCGAATCCCAACCCTGCATGATGGGGTATTGGATCTCGTGCAACCGCACTTCTGTTCCATTTGAAACCCGCTCCTTAAAGTCCTCGCGCTGAAGCATCTGCTGGAGCGTGACACGGGCATTGAGCTTGAGAACCTGCTCGTAGGTCATTTTGCGAAACCAATCGCCATTAAAAATGATCTCGGTCTTTTCTTTATCGAGCACTTTGAAAGCCTGATCGGTGTAGGTTTCGGCGTTTGACAGAACTTCCTCACGGGTCAGCGGCGGCCGGGCCGTGCTTCTCCCGGTAGGATCTCCCACCGTTGCGGTGAAGTCGCCAATCAAAAGTATAGCCTGATGGCCCAGTTCCTGAAACTGCCGCAACTTCTCAAGAGGAACAGTGTGGCCCAGATGAATATCTGGCGCCGTCGGGTCGACTCCAAACTTTATCCGTAAAAGTCTCCCCTCCTTTAATTTCTCGTTGAGTTCCTTCTCGGAGAGAACCTTGGAAGTGCCGCCAATCAATTGGGCCAGGGCCGGATGTGCTTCGTCGCTCATGTGGACGGGAGTCAAGCGGGACCGGGGCAGAAATTCAAGTGCGCTCAAAAACAAAAGCCACTCTCCTCAGAGGAGAACGGCTTTTGAAAAAAATGGGGTCCTGCTTTGCGTTCCTGTTTTTGCAGAAGAGGATGCCCCATCGCAGGCGGAGTTGCGCAAGGCTGCGGATCAGGGCGTGGAAGCTCAAAACGACTTGGGTCTTAGGTAGATTAGAGGGATAGGTGTTCCTTAGGATAATGCGAAAGCCGTGAAGTGGTATCGCAAAGCTGCTGATCAGGGAGACGCGAGGGCCCAACAAGGCGGGTTCCCTCAGACAGGTGGAGCCTCTCCATTGGATGCGATACGGGCTTTAGAAATGAGAACAACGAATAACTACTCTTCAATTCTAGAATGAGATTGCAGCTTGGAATTGTATCGGAGGTACAATATGCCAAAGATTGCAGAAATAATAGAAGCTAATAGAATCGCTGTTTTTGCAGTTTGAAGATGCCCTGGTTGGAAATCAAACCCCGGTGTGGCGATGAATGTGGACATGGTAAAGCCGATCCCGGCTACAAGCGATACCCAAATGACATGTTGAAGATTAACGCCATCGGGCAGACTGCCAATCTTGTAACGCAGGCCCAGCCAGCAGGCGCCGGAAATCCCGATAAATTTCCCCAGAACCAAGCCAGTGATAATTCCTAAACCGGCCGGGTGTTGAAGGCTTTCAACAAGCGAAATATAGCTAAATGGAACTCCTGCATTGACCAGCGCAAACAGGGGTAACACAAACAGGGATACGGGAAGTCCCAGAGTGTCTTCCCAGCGACGCAACGGAGTACTGGCACGTTCCGCGATATCACGAACCTCCAGAACCTTGTCATGGTCCCGGCGTTCGCCGAGGACATCGACAGAGCCTGTCTTTTTCAACATTGAATTGATCGTTGCTTTCGCTCTATCGAGTAGTTTTTCCGGGGTCAACTTTGGTCGTGCTGGCACTGTCAAGGCAATGGCGACACCAGCAAACGTGGGGTGAACGCCTGATTTGAGCATCGCCCACCAAGCTGCGATTCCGGTGACAATGTAAAAAATCGGCCTACTGATTCCTGCGTAGTTGGCCAGTGCCAAAAACGCGATCAATGCAAATGAGATGAACAGAGGCAGTATCGATATATCCTGACTGTAAAATATTGCGATGACAAGTATCGCCCCAACATCGTCTACAATCGCGAGGCCGACGAGAAAGGCGAGTAGGCTACGAGGGATGTGCTTCCTCACGATACTGAGAGCGCCCAACGCAAACGCGGTATCGGTTGCCATTGGAATCCCCCATCCAATCTGTGAATCGAGTGACCAGTTGATCATCGCATAGATTGCTGCCGGAAAGACCATTCCACCGACGGCACAAAGAATCAGCATGCGGCGATTCGCCGTCTGGGCGATATCTCCGGCAATGACCTCCCGTTTGATCTCTAGTCCGAGGAGGAAAAAGAAAATAACCATTAAACCGTCATTAATGATGTGTTTGAAAGAGGCCTGCAGCTCAAAACCTCCCACAGAAACTCCAATCGGTATATGAGTCAGGCTTTGATAGACCGAAGAATAATCGGAATTAGCCCACCAAAGAGCCACGATTGTAGCCAGCAGTAGAACCCAACTTGCTGTAGTCTGCGCCCGGACAAAGTTGGAGAATGGGGTGTGGATATTTCCCACGCGCCGTTGGAGACTGTTATTTGGATCAATGGTCATTCTGTTCAGGTAATCTGAACCCTTGTGGTTCGTTCAGGCATAGATCATCCCTCACAGACAAGCGGGCCACTCCAATCCGGCTGTCAGCCATGCCATAGTAGACATCGAAGCAATCGGGAGTGCCGAGGTCGTCCCGTCGGTCGATGCCGGTTGGAAAAACGACATTGCCGATGGTTCCTTGCAATTCGTCGGGAGATGACGGTGTCAAAACCGGCTCCGGTGACCGGTAGCGGATGATGCGCGGATGCTCTTCGGAGAGAATCATCACGCCTGCTGAATAACAGAGATCGCGCCCGGCCAGCTCAGGACCATGAGCCTTGCTGACACCATGATAGACGATGAGCCACCCGTGGCGGGTCAGGACGGGAGGCGTACCCGCGCCAATCTTGAGCATTTCCCACGGGAAGACCGGGGTGGCGAGCCGTTGGTGGGAGTTAAAGAGGCCAGGCTGATGCGGCTCCAGATTCTCGGGAGGCATCGGGCAGTAGGAAATCCAGATGCTCTCGTGTTCCAGATCGACGACCCGGTCGTCACCCTCGCAAGCTTTATCTTCAGGCAAGGTTCCGGGAAAAAGCGGACGGTGAAGCATGGCGAGCTGGAGCTTTCCGACATGATTCGGAACGGCAACAGGGAAAATGCAGGCATCCTTGTTGGTGACGTTCACAAAATCAATTCCCCGATACGGCTCGAAAGTCGCGAGACCGATCCGTTTCCAGTGAAGCAGATCCGCAGAATACGCCAGAGCAATTCTTGGCCCGAGGGACGAAAGCGCGGTGTAGGTCATGACATAGTGCTTAAAGGGTTCGACGAAAGTAACGCGGGCATCTTCGCATCCCCCACCACCGTCCGGCAACCGTTCGTAGTCGGCTTCGGGTTCAAGTGCGATGCCAAGGCGCTCGACTCCGCAAGGATCTCCGGCTTCGTTGAAAATCACCCGCGCGATTCCGATCCGCGAGTAGTTCCCCTTCGCAACAAGCCTCGGAAAAAGGTAGAGCCGGCCATCCGGTCCGCGGATCGCAGCGGGATTCAGGGTTCCTTCGACCTCGTGAGGATTACCCGGTTCCGGTTCCATGATGAGACCAAGACGCTTGAGTTGAAAGTCGCTCATTGATCGCTTGGATGTGCCTCCGAGATATCCCCACCTTCGTCCTCCCATCGTTGAAGGGCCTGCTGTTTTACTGGCATCTGTTCGGCTGCATTGGATGAGAAAGCAAGACGCGATGCTTCGTGCGGAGCCGAGTTCCAAAGCTCCAGGACCGGCACATCATGATGATGAGGATTATGTCCGAGAACTCCGAGCGAGGCCGTTCCCAGCGGAAAATGCTGGGCCTCCGCCACGGACAATCCGATCCAGCGTGCCGCCAGAACACTGCTGATTTGACCATGGGAAAAAAGGGCAATGTTTCCCGTCATTTTTCGAAGATTCGAAATAAGACGATCAGCGCGGCCGGAGATCTCTTCTGGTGATTCTCCGTTGGGGCAACCATCGCGAAAGACATTCCAGAACGGATGTCCTTTGCGAATCTCTACCGACTTCAGTCCTTCATAGTCGCCGTAGTCCCACTCCGCGAGATCTTCTTCAAGTTCCGCATCCTCACCGAGCCCCACCAGCTCACAGGTCCGGCGGGCTCGTTGACGCGGACTGGTCAGGACATGGGAGAATGGAATTCGAAAGAAACGATTCCCCCACTCTCTCACTTCATCCTCGCCCAGCGCGGTCAGAGGAAGATCGGTCAAGCCGGTGTGGCGGTTGGTAAACGTCCACTCGGTTTCCCCATGGCGGATCAGATAGAGCTTAAGCGGAGCCGGATCACTGGTGGGAATCTTTCCGGAAAAATCTCCCACCGTGATAATTTTTTGAGAACGAACTTTCTCAAGCTCCGATACTTTTCGTAGACGACGACGATGTCGTTCCTTCCCCGAAAAATGGGCGTTTAGAAAATTCCGCAAGAGTTCCCAGGCAAGCGCATGACCTACGACCTGACCTCCAAAGCAGATCATGTTGAGATCATCATCCTCAACTCCCTGATGTGCCGAAAATGAATCGTGGATCAGACAGGCCCTGGCTCCGTCCACCTTGTTCGCCGCGACGCATGCCCCCACTCCACTGCCACAGATGGCGACTCCGCGATCCACCCGCCCGGCTGCGACAGCCTGCGCCAGAGGCACGACAAAATCCGGATAGTCATCCTGAGTCACGAGGTGCTGATCGCCGAAGTCAATCACTTCCACGCCAGCTTCACATAGCATCGAAACCAAATGGGCTTTTAGGGCGTGACCTCCATGATCGGCGGCAATCCCAACAATTTTCGTCGTCTTGAGCATGAGACTTTCCTGGTATTTAAAATCGATTTTCGTTCGGGGCTTATTTGAATTGTGTGAAACTATTCACTGGGCGTAAGTTGATCTCTTTCGTGCGCCCAGTAGACATCGCGTCCGTAGTGCCTGAACAATCCCCTCTCGTAGTCTCGGGTGATGAGTCCTTCTTCCACATAATCCGGGGCAGTCTTAATGACGTCGCGGGAGAGGTTCACGAAGACCTTGCTTTCCCTCCAGCTCACACGCTCAATCCACTCCGGGGAGATCAGCACTTTCTTCCCCGGCCACCAGTTACGAGTGTCAATGACGAGGTAGCGAATCGCCCAGGTTTCATCATCGATGATGAAATCCGCGACATGGCCGATCTTCCCATCAATGGTCTCGATGTGATAGCCCGTGACTTCCTCCGTGCTGCGTAAATGTCGGTCATCAGGGTCCCTAACGTCTTCAACCGATGCCCCCAAAAGGTCGGGATCACTCGCAGGAATATGAGAGAAGCCCCATGTGCTCGGTCCACCCCAGTACGACGGCCAGCCATAGTAGCCGTGGTATTCCATTTCGAACTGTCGAGAGACGGGTTTGTCGCTGTTTAATGACGGGCTTTCCTCAATCTGTTTTTTAGTGAGATTGATCGCAATGCGATTTTCCTTCTTGAGCGCGGCTACCAAGGCATACGGGGAGATCAAAACTTCCCTGCCGGTGAGCCAGTTCCCGGTATCGGCGACGAGGTAGCGAATCGTCCAGTGTGTGTCATCGAAGTAGAACTCAAGGAATTTTCCGATCTCACCGTCCAGACTGTCCAGTTGATAATTCTGCAGTGATTTTGTTTTGAATAGCATCGTGTCATTTGTTGTTTGAGATTCGCCCTTGGAATCAAAAATATTTGGCGAGGCGGCACCGCATCTTTGCGGAATACTTATCAAAGTAAGTCCGTCGTGATATCTTCGCAATGGGGTAAAACCCTACCGCCGACCTAAGTGCTCGCTTTTCAAGGATACCCAATGACAGTGAGATATGAGCGCCGCTAGTCCACTTCCCAAAATCAAGCGCGAAGCACTCTCCTCCGGCGGCGCTCTAGCCGACCAGGCCTTCTCGCGAGCGGCGGGGGCGTCACTCATCGCCGGTAACAGCATCCGCCTGCTTAAGGACGCAAAGGAAAATTATCCTGCATGGCTCGAAGCGATCCAGACGGCAAAAAAGCGAGTCCATTTCGAAAGCTATATTATTCACGAAGACGACACGGGACGAATGTTCGCAGATGCTCTCATCGCAAAGGCCAGGGAAGGCATCCCCGTGCGTCTTATTTACGACTGGCTGGGGTGCCTCGGCACCGCGTCGCGCGCCTTCTGGAATCAGTTGCGCGAGGGTGGCGTGGACGTCCGTTGTTACAATCAAGCTCGTTGGGACTCCCCCTTCAGCTGGCTCAGCCGCGACCATCGCAAGACGCTCTGTGTCGATGGCCGGATCGGATTCGTCAGCGGCTTGTGCGTCGGGCGCATGTGGGTCGGTGATCTGAAAAAAGAGA
>CALFSW010000267.1 GCA_937916505.1 uncultured Verrucomicrobiales bacterium
GTGTCATCACCCTCGATTGACCAGGCTCCGCTTGCGGCACTGTAAACCGCTGGAATTGGAGAATTGCCGGTTGCTTCTTGCACAAATCCACCATCGTTGATGTCAAAGTTTTCATCAAGAAGGAGTTGTGCCGAGGCGGATCCCAGCAGGGCGGCCGAGCAGCCGAGAATCGCCGAGATTGAATTATGTTTCGCTTTTAGATGTATCATGATTTTTTTAAAATACTCTCTAGGAAAGCGTTATCCCCGGCATCCGTCAATGAGTTTCGGCGGTAACTGCCATAGGAGTTTCGGAAAGCCTACTTTTGGGCCTGATACTGTGCTGAAAGTTCTTCGAGGCTGCTTTTGGTAAAAGTCTTCCAGGCAGAGAGCCGGTATCTCTCCGCGCGACAATCCTGGGATATGGCCATGAGAACCTCTTCGCCATTTCTCTTCGCGATCCAGTCGAGAAACGCGGCGGTTTCGGGACCACCGTCGAGGTTCCTTTTACGATCCGGTTTGGCGGGAACTTCGCCGCATAGCCTGGAACTCATTCCAGTGACGAACCAGAGCGGGGCCGTGACGGGGTAATTTTGAATCCGGGGAACGAGTTGTTTGATCGTCCAAGTCCGGGCTTCTTCCGGAGTCAGCTTTCCCGGTTCGCCCGCTTTGACCACAAAATCGCGAGGAGTTTTGGGGTCATGTGCCAGCCCCAGTCTGGTTGCAAGCGAGAGCCATTCGGCAAAAAAAGTGCGTCGAATCACGGTAATTTCGTCCCGCAGTTCGGGGAATTCCCCAAAGTCGGCTCTAAACGTGAGTTGGATTTTTTCCTTGGTGATGGGAATTTCAATTTCCCGGCTTTCCTCGTGGACGGGCATGAGGAGAGGTTCGGAGAGGGTGACGTCATGGAGGACGAGGGGGTCGTCCTGCGGGGCGGTGGCCCGAAGGCGAACGAACCGGGTGCCTTCGGGGACGGTCACGGCGGCAAGGCCATCGAAGAATTCCGTGGCGGCGTCCCATTCCCGGCCATCCGGAGAGAGATCGAGGACGCCCGCGATCAGGGTGCCCGGGGCATCCCCGCCTGCGCCGCCGGCCCGGCCCGTGGCGACGGTCACATCGCCAGAGACAGGCCAGGGAAATTCAAGAGTGAGATGATCCCCTTTTTTCAGTCCTTCCGCAGCCCAGAAGAAAGAGTCATCTTTCCCATCAAAGATGGAATCGGGTTGATGAAGGTCCCGCGCCGCAATGGGAGTCGTGATCCTGGTTCCGCCAAGAGCTCCGACAGGTGGGTCGTATGCCGTGGCGGCGTAAATCTGCATCAAGGGGTAACGAGCGGCGAGTTCGTCGAGTCGTGTCCGAAAATCCGGGTAATCCAGTTCCCCGGCAGGTCGCCAGGTGGCTTCCGCGAAGGCCGCGAGACGGGGAAAGACAAGGTGCTGGAGCTTGGGAAAGTCCGGGACGTATTGCGTCCGCAGAGAAGCTTGCGCAACTGTGGCAGATTTTAATTGGTAGACTTCATGGATCGGATTGAAGCCGTTTTCCGCCTCCAGTTTGGGAGAGAGAAGAAGCTCGGCGTCCCTGGGGCGGCCGTAGACTGAGAAGTCGGAAGTGGGGATCGAGTGGCTTTCGAAGAGCTCCTTTTTTCTTTGGGCGAGGAGGACTGCCAGCTGCTTGTGGAAGTTGTCGTCCCTGCCTTCGACGCGGATATTTTTTGAGGGGAAGATGGTGGCAACTTCGGCAAAGAGATCGTCGATGAACTGAAGCGTTTTTTCGTCTTGCCTGACGCCAACCGCACGCTTCTCCCACGTTGCGGCCACTGTCACCGCTTCTTTCCCGAGTTCGGGGTAGGCGGCAATGAGGGAGGAGGCTCCGGAGACGAAGGTGAAAGCGGGGACGAGTTCGATCTGTTTGGAGGCGGCATAGGCGACGAGTTCCTTGAGATTCTCCTGGGTGTAATATCCTCCGTATTCGGTGGAGTCGCTTCCGGTGGGGTCTCCATAGGGGGGCGTTGAAGGCCTGATGCTCCCGACTTCGTGGAGTCGCGGGAATTTCAAACTTTCCATGCGCCATCCGTGATCGCCATTGAGTTGGAGGTGGAGTTCGTTGATTTTGTGGAATGAGAGCCAGTCGATGAGTAAATTGAGATCCGTGGTGGGGAAAAGGTGTGCACTGAGGTCGAGGTGGAAAATGCGGCGCTTGGTTTCGGGCCAGTCCTCAATGGTCTGGGCCGGGATGAGGACACGAGGGAAGGGTTCTTTTGCGACCGGGAGAAGTTGCACAAATGTCTGCACGCCGTGCATCAGGCCGGCGGGATCACTGCCGGTGATGGTGACGCCCCCGGGAGTGATCTCGAGATGGTAAAAGCCTTCTTTTCCGGAATCGGCGAGGCCCAACCGGATGGCGCGTTTGATTTTCATGCGCCCGATCTGGGCGGGGGTGCGGGAGCGATGAAGGTAGCCGGTGGTTTTTTGGAGAGCCTTGGTCAGGATCCCGGCGTGGTTTGCGAGGTTCCCGGGTGCGATGACCGTGGTTTGAACATCAACGATCAACTCCCCGAAACCGGGTTCGATTTGACGGGGCGCCGGGATGAGCGCAGCTGCCAGAGAATGAAGGAGTGCGGCGAAAATGATGAAAGGATGCCTCATGCCGAAAAGATGGAGTCCCCTTTTCTCCAGCGCAAGAAGACAAGCGGAAAGACTGGGGTGGTTGGTTTCGTATGCAACGCATCGTTTCATCCATGAAAAATATCCTAATTGCTCTCATACTCACGGCTCTTCCTTCGCTTGCGGGTCTCAAGCTCCCTCAAATCTTCTCCGACGGGATGGTTTTGCAGCGGGATACCACTGCCCGCATCTGGGGGTGGACGGATGCCAATGCTCCTGTGAAGGTGGTTTTTTCAGGAAAAACCCATGAAACCAAGGCCGACCAGAATGGCGACTGGCATGTTGATTTGAAAGGACTGAAGGCGACGGCAGAGGGCAGCACTCTTGCCGTTGAGGTTCCCGGCGCAAGCAAGGTGATTCAAAATGTCCTCGTCGGCGAGGTCTGGCTGGCATCGGGCCAATCGAATATGGAGTGGCGCGTCTCGAGCAGTGACAACGCCAAGGAGGAGATTGCGAAAGCAAATGATCCCCTTCTCCGGGTTTATGTTTCCGCCAATGTTGCCGAGAACAAGCCGCAGAAGGATTGGCAGGGTTCCTGGAAATCAACCGAACCGGCCAATACCGGGAGCTTCACGGCGGTGGGATATTACTTTGCGAAACGTCTTCGCGCCGAGCTCGGTGTGCCCGTGGGAGTTGTGGAATGTGCCTGGGGAGGAAAGCCGGTGCAGGCCTTCACCAGTGAGGAAGCCTTAAGAGAACTCCCGGCAGGCAAAACCCTGCTCGAGGACAAGGCCAAAGCTATTTCGGCTTATGACCCCGGCAAGGCGGAGGCGGAGTTTCAGAAACAGCAGAAGATCTACGAGGATAAGATTGCGCAGTGGAAGAAAGACAAAAAGGGGCGTCAGCCCAGAGGTCCCCGCAAGGGCGTTGATCCGGGGAAGAATCCCAGCATGCCGTCGACCATCTATAACGGGATGATCGCCCCCATTGTGGGATACGGAAATCGCGGGGCCATTTGGTATCAGGGCGAATCCAATGCCAACCGGGGCACGGCCGGACAGTATGAGGAACTCATGGGCTGCATGGTGGCTGATTGGCGTCAGCGCTGGGGTCACGACCTTTCCTTCTACTGGGTTCAGCTTGCCAACTTCCGCGAGCCGACCAAAGAGCCCGGCATTGAGAGTGACTGGGTGGTGGTGCAGGACGAAATGCGTCGCGCACTGAAGTCCATCCCGAAGAGCGGAATGGCCGTGATCAATGACATCGGCGCGGCCAGGGACATTCACCCCAAGAATAAGCACGATGTGGGTGATCGACTCGCCCGCTGGGCCTTGGTGCAGGACTACGGCAACAAAAAGATCGTGATGTCCGGACCGCTTTATTCCGGGATGGAGAAGAAGGACGGTAAGATCATTGTTTCCTTCGACCATGCCGATGGCTTGAAGTCCCGCGACGGGAAAGAGCTTCAGCGATTTGAAATCGCCGGTGTCGATGGCAAGTGGCATTGGGCCAAGGCCACGATTGATCACGACAAAGTGATTCTTTGGCATGATGATCTCAAGGAGCCTGTCAAAGCACGTTATGCCTGGGCCGCCAATCCGGAGGGTGCCAATCTTGTGAATGGTGAAGGTCTCCCTACGAGCTGCTTTACCACGGAGTGACTCGTGAGATTTCTCCCGCTTGTTCTCGCCGTGCTCGTTTCTCCGCTCGCGAAAGCGGAAAAGCGGCCCTACGCCCGGCAGGGTCTCCCGCCCCTGCTCGAATTTCTCGATGGTCGGGGGGTGAAGACGCCGGAAGATTGGATGAAGCGACGGCAGGAAATCCGCTCCCTGCTCATGACCCATTTCATCGGCACCTTTCCCTCCGAAGTGCCGCAGATGGCCGACGCCGGGGTGGTTTCGGATGAAAGGCAGGCGGACGGTTCGAGGCGAAGACGGATCCGCCTCACCTGGACCACGCCCAAGCGGGCCTCTTTCGAAATGGCGATCTGGACCCCGCCGGGGGAAGGGCCGTTTCCACTTCTGCTGACAGCGCCCAAAGACTACCAGCGCTTGTGGGCGAAAGACGCGCTGGCCCGCGGCTATGCGGTCTGCCTGTTTCCCGGCGTCGACAGCCATCACCGGGAACCGGACTACCCGGGCTATGAAAAGGTGTGGGAGACCTTTCGCCGCGAATATCCGAAAGCGACCTGGACCGAGATCAGCACCAAGGGTTGGCTGGCGAGCCGCTGTATCGACTACTTGCTTAGTGAAAAGAGCGTGGTGCGCATCGAGCCGGAGCACATTGCCATCATGGGATTCTCGCGCTATGGCAAACAGGCCTTGATCGCCGCGGCTCTCGATTCCCGGATCACCTGTGTCGTGGCCCGCAGTCCCGGCTCACCGGGTTCCTCCCCCTATCGGCTCACCAGCCGCAACACCTTTGCCGAAGATCCCACCGATTTTCCCGGGCAGTGGTTTCTGCCCTCGCTGCGTGCTTATCAAGGACGCGAACACGAATTGCCCATCGACGCGCACGGGTGGTATGCCTTGATCGCACCGCGGCGATGTCTGGTTCACACCGCGCACAACGACGGTTCCGAGCCGACCTTCGCCACCGAAAAGGCCTACCTGGAAGGACGAAGCGTCTATCGGTTCCTCAAGGCCGAAGAAAACCTCCGCGTTGACTATCGATCCGGCGGCCATGGCTCGGTGGGCCCGGAGCGAATCCCGGCCGCGGATCGCAAACGCAACCTTGATTGGATCGACCTTTCCTTCGGCCGCGGCCCGGCTCGTTCGCAAGATTTCCCGGAGCATCTGCTGCATGACTTTGACTGGGAGGTGTGGCGGGCCCGGCAAGACGCCGCCGGGCTGGCAAGCGACCGGAGCGATGCGATCCACGACCGGTTGAACTGGGTTCTGGGAGAGGCTCCGAAATCGCTGCCCAAGGTCGATCAGCCGGAATTCCTCACGAAAGAGGAATCCAGCCTGATGACCCACGATCGCTGGATGCCCAAAGATGTCCGCCGGGTCCCCATTCGTTTTGGTGACGGAGTTCGCGGAAATTTGTATTTCAAGGCGGGACTTACGGAGCCGGCACCGGTTGTGGTCTGGTTGCACCCCCTCTCGTATCACAGTGGCTACAACGAAGGATATGGCGTGCAGGGTACAACCGTTTACCACCGCCTGGCACAGGAAGGGTTTGCGGTCATCGCCTACGACCAATGTGGCTTCGGCTTGCGCCTGCTGGAGGGAACGACATTTTACGACCGGAATCCCAAATGGTCCCGGCTTGGCCGGATGGTTCGGGATGCCAGAGCGGCCGTGGCCTTCGCGGTCGAGGGTCGGGGTGCCACCCAATCTGCGATTCCGAAGCTGGATGCCAAGCGGGTCTTTCTTCTTGGATATTCCGTGGGCGCGATGACCGCGATGTATACCGCAGCGCTGGATAATGGAGTGGCCGGATTTGCCTGCTTTAGCGGTTGGACACCGATGCGTAATGGATCAAATAGACGCCTCTGGGAACTGCACGCGCTGGTGCCACGCCTCGGGCTTTACGAAGGCCGGGAAAATGAGCTGCCGCTGGATTACCACAACATCCTGCAGCTCGCCGCACGCAAGCCCTGCCTGTTGGTGACGCCCAGACGCGATCGTTTTGCGGATCACGAGGCTGTGGCCGAAACGATCGGGCGTCTGAAGGAAGGGAGGGACACGATTTCCTGGCACGCTCCGGATGACATCAACCGTTTCCAAGCCGACCAACACAAAAAATTTCTTGATTGGGTTCACACAGTGAAGGCACCGACTGAATGAACAGGATCAAATTCATGTGAGCCGGTTTGGTGACAGACACTTGCGATTGCCAGAAACAAACGACATCCCGGACGTCGGGACAGCCCAAGCGTTGTGAACGGACTCAAAGACCGGATTCTACCCGGAAGTCCGGAATTTCCTGGTCAGTCTTTTTGCGCAGTTGATCTGGGCTCCGGTTTCCAGACAGCATTTGCGTTTCGCCCGGATCCAATCGACGGGGTCGGTGCCCTTTGGGATGAAGCCGGCTTTGGCGCACCAGGCGATGATGAATTGCCCGGTTCGGCCACAGCCTGCGACACAATGGATGACGACGGGTTCTTTGTCACGATGGTGCCGGTCCATGAGATTGAGGAAGGTTTCAATCTGGTCATCGGCGGGCACGCCGTAGTCGGGGACGTTGATGTGGTGATAGGCGAACTGATCAGGGACATCCCGACGATTGTCGAACTCGCAGCAGTTGACGACGGCACGGACCTTTTCTTTGGCATAGATGTCGAAGACGTATGGGTCCGGCCACCAAGAAGCCGCGATGACGTCTTTCACGATCCAGGTGAAGGGCTCGGTTCTTTCCGGTTGGCCTTTTTCAGGCCAATACCATGGGCGAATGGGTTTTGGCATTGGTTGGGAATGACTCGCGCTGATACCCCTACCGGGCACTTTGGGCGGGATTTTGGGGGTGGTGAGTTTAGCGGATGAAACGGCTGCGAAGGTGTTTTAAGTAGGGGGCGGGGTCGGTTTTGGAGCCGGTGGCTTGTTCCATGAGATCTTGGGGGAAGAGGGTGGAGCCGTGGCGGTGGATGTTTTTTTGCATCCAGGCAAGGAGGGGGAGGAAGTCGCCTTTGGCAAAGGCGGAGGAGACTTCGGGGTCTTTTTGGGCGGCTTCGAAGAGTTGGGCGGAGTTGATGTTGCCGAGGGAGTAGGTGGCGAAGTAGCCGAGGCCTCCCATGGACCAGTGGATGTCCTGGAGGCAGCCTTCGGTGTCGTTTTTGGGACGGAAGCCGAAGAGTTTTTCGAAGGATTCATTCCAGGCGGCGGGGACGTCGGCGACTTCGAGTTCGCCGGCGAGGAGGGCTCGTTCGAGTTTGAAGCGGAGGAGGATGTGGAGGTCGTAGGTGGCTTCATCGGCCTCGACGCGGATGGCGGAATAGGCGGCGCGGTTGACGGCGGGGAGGAAGGCATCGAGTGAGATGCCTTGAAGGTGGGGGAAGAGTTCCTGGGCGCGTGGATACCATTTTTCCCAGAAGGGGCGGGAGCGGCCGACGTGGTTTTCCCAGAGACGGGATTGCGATTCGTGGATGCCGAGGGAGACGGCGTGGCCGGAGGGGAGGTGGAAATCGGAGGCGGGGAGGCCTTGCTCGTAGAGGCCGTGGCCGGTTTCGTGCATCACGCCGAAGAGGGAGGAGGCGAAGTCGTGGTCTTCATAGCGGGTGGTGAGACGGACGTCGGCGGGGCCGAGGGTGGTGCAAAAGGGGTGGGCGGTGGTGTCGATACGGCCTTGGGAGAAATCGAAGCCGAGGGATTCGGCGACTTCAAGGTTGAGGGTTTGTTGGGCGTGGAGGGGAGCGGGGCCGTGGAGAAAGTCGACGGGGATGGATGAAGAAGCCTCGACGGCCGCGGCGGCGATTTGGGCGAGTTCGGTGTCGATGGAGTCGAAGAGTGCGGCGACCTCGCGGGTTTTGGCTCCGCGTTCGTATTCGGCGAGGAGGGCGTCGTAGGGTTCGTCCTCAAAGCCCCAGTGGTCGGCTTTTACGCGGGCGATCTCGAGGAGCTTGGTGAGGTGGGGGGCGAAGGTGCTAAATTCGTTCTTTTCGCGGGCTTCGGACCAAGCGGCTTTGGCGAGGGAGGAGGTTTCGGAGTCGCGCTCGACGAGTTCCTGCGGGAGTTTGGTGGCGCGTTCGTAGCGGTGGGTGAGTTCGCGTTGGTTGGCGGGGTCGAGCGAGGCAAGGCCGTCGCGGAAGGCCCCGGATGTTTGGAGTTTGTGGATACGTCCCTGAAGGTAAGCGAGTTGCTTGGCGCGGTGGGCCACCGATTGGGACGGGGCGTAGGTTTCCTGATCCCAATCGAGAGTGGCTGAGGCGGAGGAAAGAAGGGAGATTTCCTGAAGGAGGTCTTGCATGAGGCCATTGTATCGGAAGGGGCCCGGTTCGTCCATCGGTGGGAATTTGACATCTTTGTCAAAAGGTTTTCTGGCACGAACGGAAGGACTGGAGGATACTTTACGTAACCCCTCATTGTTAAAATGATGCCGAGCCACTTCCAAGTTCAGGACCTTGTGAGCCAAACCTCTGAAACGGCAGTTTATCGGGCGTTGGCGAAAGATGGAACGCCGCTGGCATTGACTCGTTTACGGCTGGCGCCGGATGCCGCCGGCCGGCTCCGGACGGCGGGAGTTTTTGATCAAGCTCTCGCCAAACTGCAGTCGCTGAACCACGTATCTCTCCGGAAAGTCATCGATGGTGGTCAGGATGATGAGGATGGCTGTCCCTGGGTGACCAGCAGGTGGATGGATGGCAAACCTCTGAGTGAACAAAAGGTGGCGGAGAAGGAGATTCGCATGCTCGGAAAACAGTTTCACGCGCTCCTGGAGGACCTCGGTGAACAGGCCAATGCGGTTGACTTTCATCCGGACCATATCCTGACGGTGAGGACTCCGGACGATCACCTTCATGCACTTTTCTCCATCGATTATGGTTGTTGGTTCGATGACTGGGCAGGACGACGACCTCCCGGGGCGGGACGGAGTGCCACGGCGGAGGCGCGAAAGCTATTGGAGGGGCTGGCAGTCAGGCAGTTGCAACTTCCGAAGAGAGAGCCGAAGAGAAATCCCATTCCCTTTGTTGAAGAGCGAAGCCCGGCTTTGACGAGCTACGAGCCGCCGCGGGAGTTTTGGATTGGACGTTTAATGTCATGGATGGGAATTTTGATTTCCCTGGGGGTGATTGCCTGGCTCACCTGGCAGGGGACGGCGCGGATGAAAGAGCATCCCCGCAAGGAGATCCCGGTTTGGAAGGCCCGGTAAAATCATTGCGATTTTTTGCGAAGAATTTGGCGGAAAGATGTCTCACAGGTGTTCTATCTCACCCTTGACGAGTTCGGCGGTGGGGGTGACACCGCGGGCATGCAATGAAGCGGCGAGGCCTGCGGCCTGACCGGTGGCGAAGCAGGTGCCCATGACACGCAGCGAGGCGAGGGCTTCGTGGGTCGCCGAGAGACAGCGGCCTGCGAAGAAGATGCCGGGGATTTCTTCGCTCATCAAAGCCCGCAGGGGGATGTCGGAGGAGCGGGGATTTTTGAAGTAAGTGAAGCGGGGGCCTTTGATTGTTTCACGAAGTTCGATGGGCCACGCGGCCTTGGCGATGGTGTCCTCGAAGCTCTTCCCCTCGATGAGGTCTTCTTGAGTGAGAACGTGCTTCCCCAACCAACGATAAGTTTCGCGAACGCCGGGGACATCCGGGAAAATGGGTGCGGGAACGTTTTGAAATGGAGGAGAATGTGCCTTCAAAAAGGCGACAAGATCTGTCGCCAGAGCAGGTCCATGGTCCGGCTCGTCGAGATCAATGGTGAAGTAAATTTCCCCTTCGAGGGTGGACGCTCGCGAGGCCGCGCCCAGAATTTCGGGTGGCAGGATCCCGGCTTGCACGGCGCGAACGAGATCCAGGGCCAGTCGCATTTTAAAGGATTCCTCCCTCGCTTCCTCTGCCACGTTTTGGAGAGAGAAGATGTAGGCTGACTTTTGGGGAGTGTCGGATTTGAGGCGGGTGGCTTTTAGGAAACCCGCGACGACGGCATCGGCCGAAGTATCGACGACACTGTTTGCGGTGAAGCAGTGGTTGTTGGTTTTGATTTCGAAGTGGTGGCATTGCCGGATGTCCTCACAGGTGTTTTCGAAAAGGACGGTGAGATTTTCCTCAGCTTCGACGAGCTCTTTGGAGAGAGCATCGAAATGCGAAGGATCTTGAAGGAGGACGTAGAGCTTCCCCATCCGGGTGGGCTCTGTTTGATGGGTGAGCCGACGCATTTCGCGCTCGATTTGGGTGGGAAGCCCTGCGTTGGCGAGGCGGGGTGGCTTTGAAAGATCCGGTTCATAGAGTCCGCAGAAAGTGTGGACGAGGGCCTGGGTTCCCATTCCGCCGAGTTTCGTGGATCGCTCGATGAGAACCGTCTTTGTGCCCCGGCGTGCCGCTGCCAGGGCTGCGCACAGTCCGGCACTGCCTCCACCGATGACCGCAACTTCATACCCGGAGTTCATTTTTCACCCCCTTGTGGCTCGAAGGTTCCTCGCCTGTCGGGGATCATGAGGATGGCAGAGGTAGCATCTTTAATTGAGCCGGGAGTTTGGTAGGGATCGACTGTTTTCCTTTCCGGCATGACTTTAAGATAGGGATTGGCAGAAAAGCTTCAAGAAGTGGCACCTTCAATCCGTAGAGGGATGATGATGAAATCATTTTTTCTATTTCTTGCCCTCGCCGGGATGGTGCTGGCAGCGCCGAAGCCTGATATCGAGAAGACCTATAAGAAGGTGGGCGGGCATGAATTGAAATTGCATATCTTCAATCCAGAAGGTCACAAGGCAGAGGATCAACGCCCGGCGATTGTCTTCTTCTTTGGAGGTGGATGGAATGGTGGTTCGCCTTCACAGTTCTACCCGCAGAGCGGGCATCTGGCTTCGCGGGGCATGGTTGCGATTTCGGCGGAATATCGGGTGAAGAGTCGTCACAAGACATCTCCTCTTGAATGTGTGAAGGATGGAAATTCCGCGATTCGCTGGGTGAGAGAGCATGCCAAGGAGTTGGGAATTGATCCCGGGAAAATCGCGGCTGGTGGTGGATCCGCCGGTGGTCATGTGGCGGCTGCGACGGGAACGACCAAAGGGCTTTTTGAGGAGGGCGAGGACATTGCCATCAGTGCCAGACCCGATGCGCTGGTCCTCTTTAATCCGGTCTATGACAATGGGCCGGGAGGATATGGGCACAGCCGGGTTAAGAAATATTGGAAGAAGATCTCGCCACTCCACAATCTCGATAAAAAGACCCCGCCAACCATCGTTTTTCTTGGGACCAAAGACAGCCTCATTCCTGTTGCGACGGCGGAGAAGTATCGGGATACCATGAAAGAGCACGATGTTCGCTGTGACCTCCATCTCTACAAGGGGGAGGCTCATGGGTTCTTCAACAAATCAAAGTATGATGAAACAGAGTTGGAGATGGACCGCTTTCTTGTTTCACTTGGATTTCTGAAGGATAAGCCGGCTTTGAAGAAAGAGTGAGACTTTCCCGATTGCCCCCAAGACGAATCTCTTTCAGGATTACGCCCATGAAGACCGTGGTTCTTTTCTGCTTTGCCGTTTTTTTGGCCGCTTGTGGTCCCGGTTATCAGGATGTCGATTCGCAACAGTCGGGTTGGCGGGCTCCTGCACTCTCCGCTTCCGATCAATGGGGGCGAACCGTGGCCTTGAAATCGGCGACGGCCGGACCGTGGGCCGTTGTCTTCTTTTATCCGGAGGCGGACACGCCGGGATGAGTGAAGCAGGTCAAGTCGCTGCGGTCTGCATTTGCGACACTTTCCGAACACAAGGTTCAGGTCATTGGAATCTCGATGGACACGGTGGCCGGGCAACGGGCCTTTTCCGATAAATTTGCTCTGCCATTTCCGCTCCTCGCCGATACCTCCGGAGCGATCTGTGATGCTTTTCGGGTGGTTCATCCCAAGAACAAGCCAAGGCGTGAAACCTTTCTTTTTCGAAAGGGCCGTCTTGTCCATCATGACCGGGCTGTTAATCCCAAGGAACAAGCCAACGACGTTTTGCGAAGGATTGAGGAGCTGAGATCACGGTAGGGCGGGTTTCCCCGACTTTCGCTTGCGGGATGGACAACCCGACACGAATCTCCGGCCCGGCGGCATGACCCTTTCAAGTTCCCCTCCATCCAGCGAGCGACTCCAGTGGATCCGATTAGGGTTCTTCCTGGTTGCGGCCATGATCCTGGTGACGCTGGGGACGGGTTCTTTTGGTCACGGTGAAGCACCCTTTGGGCAGGTGGGAAGCCATTGGCATTTCTTTTTGATCGGCATTCTGGCGGCAACAGTTGCCAACTCGACGGGGGCGGGTGGAGGGATTGTTTTTCTGCCGGTTTTCACGGTGCTGGGGCTGACGATCGGGGAGTCTCTCGCGACCAGTTTTTCAATCCAGTGCTTTGGGATGACCGCGGGCGCTTTGACCTGGCTGCTTCATTTGAAGCGCGATGCCATTCACGATGCGCAGTCAGGGAGCTTCCTGCGGATTTTTTTGGTGAGTGCGTGTGGATCACTTCTGGGTCTGCGGTTGGCGCAGGAATTCCTTCCCGATCCGGGGGTGAACATCGAATGGTTTTTTTCGCTCTTTTCGCTGGCAGTTGGAGTTCTGATCTTGCGACGCACCTTGGTTGCAGGAGAGGTGAATGGAGGGCGGGAAAATCCCGTGACATCGAAGGAACTCACCGGTCTGGCTGTTTCGACCTTCATCGGAGGAGCGATCACCGCCTGGCTCTCGGTCGGAGTGGGAGAGATTTTGGCCATTCACCTCCTGGCGTTGAGGTTTCGGGTGAACGTGGCGGTGGCGGCAGCGGTTTGTGTGACTTCCATCACCGTCATCACGGCAATCGCCTGTTATTTGAACGGGTCCCTGATTGTCAAAGAAGTGCTCGTTTTTGCTGCGCCCGGTGCCTTGCTTGGCGGAACGCTGGCGAAGCGTTTTGCGCTCATGCTGGGCGCCCGTCGTTTGAAGCTGGGGATGGCCGCTTGGATCATCCTGACGGCCATCGTCTACCTGCTTGTCTAAGCAGTGAGCTTGCGCGAGACCAACTCACTCAGATCACCAAGGGTCGCGAAGTAGTCGCGATTGAGATCTTCGGGTCCGAGGGTGATGCCAAATTCCTGTTCCAAAAGCATGATGAGCTGCATGAGGGCCATGGAATCCAGGCCTTCGACAAAGAGGTCGACGTCATCCGCGATTGAGTCATCCAGGGAAAAGAGCTGAAGATTGATCAATGCGCGGATGGCGGAAGCATGTGCGGATCTGACAGACATCGTTGGGATGGCGAAAAAAACCAGATTCCCGCCACCTTGGCAAGGCGAGAGGAAGTCATCGAGGGTGTCTGCCGGATCAAAGGGTCTATGGCAGAACCCGAATGCGGATGTTTTTGAATTGGACCGGGGAGCCTTCGGATTCGAGGCAGAGGTAGCCGTCCGCAGGTTGGCAGTTGGTGCCGCCGGAGACTTCCTCGCCGTTGACCCAGAGGCGGACCTCACCATTGATGGCGCGGATATAGTAGTGATTCCATTCATTGATGCCTTTGGTGAGCCGTTTGGTGGGAAAGCTGCGGCTTCCATTGGGAGCGACGGGTGGGAAGGGTTTCATTTTGGCAGGGCCGGTGGGGAAGACGTCGCCGTGTGAGGTGAACCAATCGGAAGGTTTGCCTTTGCTCTTTTCCCAGTTGGTTTCGTAACCGAGATCGAGGACCTGGACTTCGATGCCATCGGGAAGGCGGCCCTTACCGGCGGCAAGTTTTTCGATGGAGGCGGGGCTGGCCCAGGCGAAGACTCCCGAGTTGCCGGCATTTTTGGTGTGCATCCATTCGCAGACCAATTCGAAGTTTTTGATCGTCTCTTTTGAGCGAATCACGCCCACCGGCCTGCCGGTGCAGAAGGCGTGGCCTTTCTCCCAACGCCAGGTGTCGGGCTCGCAGTTGACATTGACGAAGTCGTCGCCGGTGAGCGTCTTCCAACCGTGTCCGGTGCCATCGATGAAGGCTTTTTTAAGCTCGGGCCGGGGAGCTGTCGTGTCCTTCTTTTCTTGTGAAAAACTTTGGGCGGCAAAGATGCCAAGGCCCAGAAAGGCCGCTCCAAAGATCGCACTGGTTGAGATTCTTTTTAAGATCATGACCTTGCAATACGTAGTCAATTTCGCACCCTTACCAAAATCCACTCCAAAACCGACGATCTCCATGAACAAAAACCACTCCCAGTATTCCCGCCGCAAGTTTGTCGGCCTTGGTCTCGCCTCGGCGCTTGCGCCATCCGCAGTCCGGGCACAATCACCGAATTCCAAGCTCAACATCGGCATTATCGGATCGGGAGGTCGTGGGGGCGCGAACTTAAATGGTGTGAAGAGCCAGACCATCCACACGCTTTGCGATATCAACCGGAATGTTCTCAAGTCGGTGCAGGCGAAGTTCAAGGGGGCCAGGACGACGACCGATTGGCGGGAGGTCGTGGCCAATCCCGAAATTGATGCGGTCGTGATTAGCACGGCTGATCATCATCACGCTCCTGCAGCCATCGCCGCGATGCGGGCCGGGAAGCATGTTTATTGTGAAAAGCCGCTCGCCCACACCGTTCAGGAAGCCCGGTGGATGCAGGAGGAGTATGCCAAGCAGAAGGGGAAGATTGCCACGCAAATGGGAACACAAATTCATGCCGGTGCGAATTATCGCAGGGCGGTTGAGTTAATTCAGGCCGGAGCAATCGGGAAGGTGAAGGAAGCTCATGTCTGGTGCAACCGGACGATTAATTCGGTCGGCACGGCCGTTCTCGAAGAGCAGCCGGTGCCGGACTTTTTTGATTGGGATGTCTGGCTCGGGCCGGCAGCTGATCGAGCCTACAACCAAGGATATTGGAAAGGCGGGAATTTGAACTGGAACCGACGTTGGGAGTTCGGAAACGGCGTGCCCGGGGATATGGGGAGTCATCTCATCGACCTGGCCTGGTGGGCTTTGAAGCTCCGCCATCCGACGAGGGTGGCCTCGGAAGGTCCCGATCCTGATCCGGTGGCCGCGGCGCCGTGGCAGGAAATCACCTGGGATCATCCGGGTGATGTCAAGGTGAAGTGGTATCACGGCCCTGAAGGAATGAAGCGTCGGAGTGCGATTCTTCAGCCTTTGGTTGGGAAAGACACCGAGATCAACAAATGGGGAATCGGCGTGGCATTCATTGGTGAAGAGGGCGTTCTGGTTTCCGACTATGGCAAAAATGTTCTGAGTCCATCGGACAAGTTCAAAGATTACACCCAGCCCAAACAGACCATTGCACCTTCGGCAGGACACTACAACGAGTGGCTCAAGGCCTGCCGTGGTGAAGGAGAAAGCCTCTGTAATTTCGATTACTCGGGAACGCTCATTGAGCACAACCTCCTTGGCAATGTGGCCCATTTGGCAGGAAAGGTTCTTGATTGGGATGCCAAGAATTTCAAGATCACGAATGATGAAGCGGCCAACAAGCTCCTGGGCAAGGAATACCGTAAGGGGTGGGAGATCAACTCCTAGTTCTACCAGGTAAAATTCATCTTTGCCGAAATCTCCCGGGTTTTCGGGTCTCTTTCCGAACTCAAAACCCACGCAGAGCTTCTTTTTTCTCATGGATCAAAAGGTTCATTGAATAAAAAATGAGGCTCCTCATTTCGCGCCGTGGCGCGACACTTTATCGGCCAAGGATTCAACATCATCAGATACGCACGCGATTATCCGACCGGTTTGGTTGGCTTCCAGCGGGGCCGAAATATCGAGATCATCGAGAATGAAGTCTCCGGTAGTGGCTGTGCGAAAATCCGGCCGACGCCCTAAGATCGATCTCGCGGATTTGGAGCCAACTTTCCGGGTCTCAAGCCAGCGGTTTGAGAAGCTCGCGGAGGGAATCGGCGTCCGGGGTTGATTTGACGGCACCAGAGAGAAGTGAATCGGCGAGAAGGGATTTTTTCTGCTGCAGCTGATGAATGCGATCCTCGACTGTGCCGGTGCAGATGAGTTTGTGAACAAAGACGGGCTTGTCCTGACCGATGCGGTAGGCGCGGTCGGTGGCTTGGTTTTCCGCGGCGGGGTTCCACCAGGGGTCGAAGTGGATGACACTATCCGCTGCGGTGAGATTAAGTCCGGTGCCGCCGGCTTTGAGGGAGATGAGAAAGATGGGGATGGTTTCGTTTTGAAAGCGTTCGACGAGCTTGCCGCGGTCTTTGGATTCACCGGTCAGTTTTATGTACGAGATCCTACGTATATTGAGCTCGGTTTCGATGAGGCTGAGCATGGAGGTGAACTGCGAGAAGAGGAGGACGCGCCGGCCTTCGGCGAAGAGGGTGTCGAGAAGCTCGAAGAGGTATTCCAGCTTTGCGGAGCGTTTGGCTTTGCGGGCTTCTTCACTCTGAAGTTTGAGGAGAGAAGGATGGCAGCAGATTTGGCGAAGTTTCAGGAGAGCGTCGAGGATGGCGAATTGTGATTGTTCGAGGCCGCGGGCGGAGATGGCCTCGCGGACCTGTTTGTCCATGGTGGCGCGGACGGTTTCGTAGAGGTCGCGTTGGGCCGAGTTGAGATCAACGGAATGGACGAGAATGGTTTTGGGGGGGAGCTCGGTGGCGACCTGGTCTTTTGTTCGGCGGAGGATGAGGGGACCGAGGCGGGCCCGAAGGAATTCCCGGCGTTCCTCGTCGTCTTCTTTTTCGATGGGGTTTTGGTAGTTGCGACGGAAGCGTTCGAGCGATCCGAGGAACCCGGGCATGAGGAAGCGGAAGAGGGACCAGAGTTCGCCGAGGTTGTTTTCCACCGGAGTACCGGAGAGGCAGAGGCGGTGGCGGGCGCGCAGTTCGCAGGCGGCCTTGCTGACTTTGGCGGAGGGGTTTTTGATGTGCTGGGCCTCGTCGAGGGCGACGAGCTGGAATTCGTGTTTTTTCAGTTCGTCGATGTCACGTTGTAAAAGGGCAAAGGATGTCAGGACGATGTCGGCATGAGGGATGTGTGAGAAAAGTTTTCGTCGTTGCGGACCATGCAGGATGATGGCTTTGAGCGAGGGGGTAAATTTCTTTGCTTCGGCGAACCAATTGGGAACAACCGAGGTGGGGGCAACGACGAGAACGGGCCCGCTTGCTCCGGCATTCTTAAGCCGAAGGATGTGGGTGAGGGTTTGGAGGGTTTTTCCAAGCCCCATATCGTCGGCCAGGATGCCATTGAGTTCATGGGCGGCAAGGAAGCTGATCCAGTCGGCTCCCGTTTTCTGGTAGTCACGGAGTTCGGCGTGCAAGCCCTCGGGCTGGGAATATTCCTTGGGCGATGATTCCTTGGCGGAGAGTCGTTTCCGGAGTTCGACGAGCCCGGCGGGGGGATCGATGGGAAGGGCCTCGGCCTCGATCAGGGAAGCGGCGTCAAGCGGGTGAAGGGATGGGGACTTCGGGTCGGTGAGGGCGGCGAGGTGGTGGAGAATGGTGCGGAGACGTCCGGCGGGAACTTGCAGGGCTCCCCCACTCGGGAGATAGATCAGATGAGGCTCGTCGTCGTCCAATTCTTGAAGCTGATCGATGGTGTCCCCATCGAGAAGGCCGGTGAGGATGGGGAGAAGGTCGAGGCTTTGGCCTTCGAGATCGATTCCTACCGAGAGCTTGAACCAACCGCCGGGAGCCGGTTCGAGCGAGGCCTTCATTTCCTCGTCCGTCAGTTCATGGACGTCATGGCCGAAATCGGCATCGATCTCCACGGTCCATCCGGCATCGGAAAGCATTTTGGCGGCCTTGGCACGAAACCAGGGCCAATACATCGCGGGTGTGGAGAGGTGGGGATCGGGAAACCAACATCCTTCCACGGAAAGCTCCGAAGATTGTTTTTTGGCGAGCGAGAGGAGGAAGCGGTATGTGGGATTGGTGGAGAGGTTGGTGAGGGCGAGCTTGGTCAGTTGTTCGATGGCCCGAAATTCGGCGGCTTTGTCACGTTGGACCGGGGTCTCGTGGCTTGTTTTAATAAGGGGGAATTCATGAGGGCCGTAGCGGACAACCGGGCGGGCCACGAGCCAGGTGTCGCGTTGCTTCATTTTGAGAGCCTGCAGGAGAAGCTGAACGACGCGAGTGCGGGCCGGTTCCCCGGCAACTTCAATGTGGAAGGTTGGTTTGTAAGTGGCTTTGTCCCTTTGAATCGGTTCGGGAGTTTTTTCGGCCGAAGGTGGTTGCGGGGAGGTGCCGCCTCCCCGCATTAAGCGGGCCAGGGTATTGGGTCGGGAGGCGCGCAGGAGTGCAGCCGCCGCGTGGGGACAAAAGGGGCCGAAGTCGCAGGTGCAGGAGGAGTCGAATTCCCAGCGGCTTTCGGACTCGGGCCAGAGGTTGACTTCGGCGTCATGGTCGTCCGCGCGACCGGTGAGGAGGTAACCGTCGTTGACCTCTTCCAGGTTTAAGGAAGTGAGAAAACGGGGAGACGAGAGTTTTTTGCCGTGGGCAAGGATGTGTTCGTCAAAGCGATGATGCCAATCCGGGTCGGTGAAGAAGGATTTGAGATCGAGGGGCACGGTGAGACGTTATAGGGACTAGTGAGAGGGGCAAAAGAAAATCACGATCAGACAATGAGCATGCAGTCGCCGTAGGAATAAAAGCGATAACGTTCCTCCACGGCCCTGGCGTAGGCTTCCATGATGAGTTCGCGACTTGCGAAGGCGGAGACGAGCATCATGAGGGTGCTGCAGGGAAGGTGGAAGTTGGTGAGGAGAGTATCGACTGTTTTGAATTCGTAGGGCGGGTAGATGAAGATGTCGGTTTCGCCATGGCAGGCGGCGATTGAACGGTCGCGGGCGAGGTGTTCCAGAACGCGGGTCACGGTGGTGCCGACGGCGGCGATTTTTTGGGCGGACTGCATTTTGGCGGCGGAGTTTTCACTGAGGTGGTAGCGCTCCGAATGCATCTCGTGCTCGCGCGGGTCATCGGCTTTGACGGGGCGAAAGGTGCCCACGCCGACGTGAAGGGTGAGGACGGTGTGGTCGAGTTTTGAAAGAAGTTCCGGCGTGAAATGGAGGCCGGCGGTGGGGGCTGCGATGGCTCCTTCTTCCCTGGCGTAAACGGTTTGGTAGCGGTCGCGGTCGGATTTGTCGGCCTCTCGTTCCATATAGTGTGGCAGGGCAAGGTGGCCGTGCTCCTCAAGATCCGGTGGGGTGTCCCAGTGGATGAGGCGTTCGCCTTTTTCGTTTGTTTGTACGACGGTGCCTGTACTCCCGCCAATTTCAACGGTTCGGCCGTCTTTCATTTTTTTGCCGGGGCGAACGAGGCACCACCAATGGTCGGGATCGGGAGCATTGGTGCGGACGAGTTCGATTTTGCCGTCGTTTGAGAAGAGGCGGGCGGGGATGACCTTGGTATCGTTCAGGACGAGGAGATGATCGGGAGGAAGAAGGTCGGCGAAGTCGGCGAAGTGATGGTGCGAGATTTCCCCGGAGGCCCGGTCAATGAGCATCATGCGCGAGGCCGCCCGGTTTTCGAGGGGACGGGAGGCGATGAGTTCCGGAGGGAGGTCGTAGTGGAAATCGGTGGTGCGCATGGATTCTGGGAACGGCGAAACCCTGCCTCATCGGCAGAAGATCTCCAACTCCCTTTGTCTCTGAATCCGGTGGTTAGTGAGCGAGGTATTTTTTTATGCGGGTTTCCAGGCTGGCATAGAGGGCCGGGAGCAGGAGAAGGGTGAGTGCGGTGGAGGTTACGGTGCCGCCCACAACCACGGCGGCAAGGGGCTTTTGAATCTCTGATCCCGGGCCGCTGACATTGCTTTCGATGACGATGTTGCGCTCGGCGTCCTCACGGTCAATCGCGCCTGGGCCATCGATTTTCCGGATGGTGGCGACGGTGCTGAGCGGGATCGCTTGTCCGGAGAGATTCGGGCCGGTGAGCGGGCGACATCGATGGCACCGGGGACCTCGCTAACGATCTCTTCGATCCGGGAGGAAAATTCCTCCAGTCCGGCGAGTTCGGGGCCGGTCAGTTTGATGGCGACTGCCGAGGTCACGCCGGAAAGCATTTCGGAGACACGCATGTCGATGGCCTGCGTGAACCCGCTCACGACACCGGGGTAGCGGGCGAGAATTTTTCGAATTTTTTCTTCAAGAACGGCCGGATCGGGGTCGGGCGCACTCGGTGCGCGGTTTGGTTTCGAGGAAGGCATCGGTCTCGTTGAGAGACATCGGGTCGAGTCGAAGTTCGTCCGAGCCGGTGCGATTGTAGACGCCGATGATTTCAGGCAGGGCCATGAGTTCTTTGGAAATATGATCATCGATGGCCATCGATTTCTCGAGCGAGATGGAGGGGATCTTTTCATACTGCAGGACAATGGTTCCTTCGTTGAGTTGCGGGAGGAATTCGCGTCCGGTGCGGCTGCCAATCCAGAGGCTCACCGCAAGGAGGACGAGCGCGAGGAGGGTGACGATTCCCCGCCGCTTGAGACAGAAGCCGAGGATGGGGCGATAAAGAAAAAGCAGTCCCGCTGCGATCGGGCTGTCTTTGCCCTTCCTGGCTTTCATGAAGAAGGTCGCGAGCACGGGAATGGTGGTGAGACTGAGGACGAGCGAGACGATGAGTGAAATCGCGATGGTCATGGCAAGCGGCCCGAAGAGTTTGCCTTCGATGCCAGTGAGACTGAGCACGGGTGCGAGGGAAACGATGATGATGTTTCCGCCGCCGACGTTGGCATTATTCCGCTCGATGACTTCGATGAGATCTTGATGAGTGAGGCCATAGGTGAGGAGGTCATCCTTGGTTCGGGCGAGAAGAGCGACCTGTATGCTGGCGGTGCGGGTCGCGAGTGCTTCCTGATAAGCGGCCTTGGCAGCCAGGAAGTCATCCTCGGTGGTGAGTTTTTTGGGGAGGAGACCGCGCTCCCGTTCGTAGAGTAGAGTGGCCGTTTCGAGTTTGCTGTCGGCTTCGATAAATTTGGAAATCACCTCGGTGACTTCGCGGCTTTTGAGCTGTGCGAGGGCCTTCCCGGCTTTGACTTGATCGCCGGGTTGGACGAGATCGCGGTCAATGTGGCCCGGGAAGAAGGTCGTTCTCGATCTTGCGGGCTGTTTGATGGGCCGAGGCGAGGTCCGACCAGGCGAGCGAAAATTCGGTGTCCAGCTCTCTCCGCGTTCCGGCGAGTTCGGTGCGGGCCTTCTCCGAGAGGGCGGTCATTTCAACGGTGGCATCCTTTCCTTTATCGAAGATTGGAAGAGGCAGGGAAATACCGAAGAGGCCGGAGACCTCGTCCGAACCATTGTCGCGGCGGAGTCCTCCTGAGACGCCGAGGTCGCCGAGTTGGTTTGCCTTGGCCAGCTTGAGAAGAGCCTCGGACTGCCGGACCCGGGCCTGGGCGTGTCGAATTTTGGGTGCCGCGTGAGACCTTGTTTTTGGGAGGACTTCGAGTCGAGGTGAGCCGGAGGAGCGTCGAGTCGTTGATCAGTGGGTTGAGAGGAACGCGAGTCTCCCCACTGGGCGGTGAGAGCCTGCGAAACCCGCTCGCTTGCTTTGCGTGCCCGGGAGAGTTTGAGTTCGGTTTTTTGAACCTCGAGTTTGGCTTGTTGGACAGAGCTGATGGTCACCCGACCGGCCTCGCTTAGCTGGGAGACGAGATTGGCGGTGTCGTTTGAGCGCTTCAAGGAGGCTTCCAAAAAGCGGACGTTTTCCCGGGCAGCGACGGTTTCAATGTAGAGCTCGCCGGTTTCCTGAATGACTTTTCGGCGTCGAATTTCGTATTCGGCATCCATGGCCCGGCCCTCGGATCGAGCGGCCTCGGTGCGGGCTTCGCGTTTCCCTCCACGTTCGATGACCTGGGTGAAGAGAGCATTGAGAATGGAGGAACCCAGGCCACTGACTCCGCCGGTCCCGAAAAAATCCTCGGCATCGACGGTGAGTTCGGGATTGGGAATACGGGTGGCCTGGAGAATGCGGGCATCAGCGGCGCGGCGATCCATCGGGTAGGTTGCGAGCGAGGGGTGGTGGTTCACCGCGAGGGCACAAGCTGTTTTGATGGAGAGGTTTTTTGGTGTCACTGCCTTGGTCAGAGTGACCGGGGATGCGGTGACGGAAGAATTCGTTGAAGGTGTGCTGCAACTGGCGGCGATCAACCCGACGAGCGGGAGGATGCGGAGAGTATGGGAAGAAAATATCATGAGAAAATGGAAGGGTTGATGGGCCACGAACGAGGAGGCACGGCGCGACATCGGGCGCGCGGGAAAAGGGCACAAAAAAACGCGCGACGATCACTGACCGGTGGTCAATGAAAGCAACGCGAAAGTGCGGGAATCAGAGCAGGAGCGAACGGTGGCGCAAGTAGGCCCGCTGCTCCGGGTGATGAAGGTGGATCCGCTCGGAAGGCGGTCCACGGGTCAGGGCATCATTGGCACGATCATCGGGTCCGGGATGCAGAAAATTTAGGGAAGCAAGAGAGGCGACCGTTTGAAAACCAGTGGGCAGGTTGGGGAAACGCTGGGGGAAGTTACGGGAGGCGGTTGGATTGATTTTTCAGAAAAGTTTCCAGACCCGGAAAATTTCACTTCAATCGACTTGGGGAGAATCCCAATCCGTTGACGAGCGAGGAAAATTGCGGGGCGGCTTCGCTGAGCCCGACAAAGGTTCGGTTGGTGGAATTACCGGTATGCTCGGTGGCGGCGATGAGCTTGAGGGGGCCGCGTTGAAGGTCGAAATCCGGGTCCCCGCAGCCTTCCCATCCATGGGAAAGGAGATGATGGTAGATTTCGTGGCGGCCCAGGCCTTTCGAATTGATGAAGGTCAGGGTCACGGGGTAATCCGATTGACGAGGGGGACTTGGCCAACTTCCGCGGGCGGAGGGGCCGCCGTTGTGCTTACGGGACCAGTGACGAAGGTGGCTTTGGAGCCAGGTCAGGATGGCAAGGAGACGACGGGCGGGAAAGCAATCGAAGGACGGATGAAGACCGCGCATGGGCTGGCGGAGAAGCTGGCCCAAGGCTTGATAAGGTGCTTCGCCGGTGGGTCCGGAGTAGATGAAGTCTCCCGGTTCAATGCCGAGTGCGACGCCCCGGTAGACGCAGCCCTCCCAGCGAATGCCGCCTTCTGAAAAACGATGGGGATGTTTTTTGTAGAGGAGGGCTTCGGCTTTGCCATAGCCCATCTGCTGCTTGAGATATCTCCATGGTGTCGCTCTGCGATGGTGCCAGACGAAGGAGGCTCCGGAAAATCCGAGAGTGAATCCGGCATCCCGAAGGCGCCAGCAGAAGTCGACATCGTCCCCTGCGGTTTGGAAAACGGGATCAAAGCCGCCGATTGCCTCAAAGGCGGATTTTTTCACCGAGAGGTGGCAGCCGGGAAGGTGCTCGGCGGTGGTGTCGTCGAGCATGACATGGGTGGGTGCCCCGGGAGCGGCGGTGGTGAGTGCCAGGCCGAGGGAATCCGGTTTTGGAGCGAGGTTTGGACCTCCGATCGCGGCGTAGTCGCTTTCGGAGTAGGCTCGCGCCAGCCAGATGAGCCATTGTTCGTCGGGCCGACAGTCATCATCGGTATAAGCGAAAATTTCGCCGGTTGCTTCCTTGGCTCCGTGATTGCGGGCGGCGGAAAGGCCGCCGGGTTCAAGATGGAAGACCCTGATGCCTTCCATCTGGCCGAGAAGAGCGGAGGTGCTGTCGGTGGAGCCGTCGTTGACGACGATGATTTCAAAGTCGGGGTAGTCGAGGGCGCGGCAGGCTGAGAGGCAGTCGGCAAGCCGATTTTCGCCATTGCGGGTGCAGATGATGACCGAAAAGCGGGGAGGGTTCTGCGGAAGAGGGTCTGGCAGGGAGGTGGTACGAAGAGCGGAAAGAGCGGGCTTTTCGGAACCATCGCGACGGACGAGTCCAAAGGACCAGTCGTTCATGGTCCGGCCATTGTTGAACCAAAGATCGGACCAAGCGTAGAGGGTGACTCCGGAGAGCCCTGCTTCCCGGCTCAGGCAGAGGGCAGTGGGGAGAAGTTCCGCTTGGATTTCGTCGGAATTGCGAGAGGTATCGAGACCGAATTCCGTGAGATAAACCGGGCGATCGCCGGCGAGATGATGCAGGCGGGGAAGGTAGCTTTTGAGTAATTCTCCGTCTTCGAGGTAGATATTGAATGCGGTGAAATCGGCGGATGGAGGCTCGAGATATTCGGTTGTGGGGAAGTTGGCGTAAGCGATGGGGAGGCCCGGAGCGACCTTTTGGGCAGTGCGGATGAGCCCATCAATCGCGCGATTGACTTTCCACGGGGTCATCCAGCGGGCCATGTCGGAAGGGATTTCATTTCCAACCAAAACGGCCCCCAAGCCACGATGATTGCGGTGTTTGCCGAGCCAGTTGATGAGATCGCGTCGAGCTTCCTCGAGGAGGGAGGGGTTTTCCCTAATAAAGTCACAGCCATGTCCCCAGGCGTGGGTCGCGATGACGATGAGATCGTTTTCTTCCGCTGCGTCGAGGAGGGCTTTGTCCGGGAGAGCGTAGACGCGGATTGAGTCGAAGCCGGACTGGCGGATTTTGGGAAAGTCGGCAGCGGGCGGGGGTCCCGATTCGGGAGGAAAAGGTCCGTAGGTGATGGTGCGCAGGAAGTGCGGTCTTCCATCGAGATGGAAGTGCTTTCCGTGCACGGTGAGCCGCATGGCGGGAGCTTGCACCGAAGGCAGGGGGAGGCTCCAGCATGGAGTTGATTTTTGAGCGGGCACCCGGACTTCTGCAGAGATTGGTTCCGGCCATTTTCGGCACCGTTAGGGTTCATTCGAACAAAGGGTGGAACCTGTAGCGCTTCCCGGATGAAAAAAATCGGGAAGAAACTCGCGCCCGCTTCCCTCCAATGGACAATCAACGACATCAGATCATGCATCGTATCCTAACTTTTCTTCTCCCTTTCGTCTTTGCGCCGCTTGTTTTGGCGCAAGATCCTTTCGCGGGCGATTCGCTCTTCCAGAAGAAGACGACCGCGTCGATCACCCCGGAATCCTCATTGGTGGAGCCTGGTGATTACTTCCGCGTGGCCTTCACCCTCGATCTGCAGCCGCACTTTCACTCCTACTACAAAAATGCCGGGGTCATTGGCGATCCTCCGTCGGTGGACTGGAAACTTCCGGAGGGTTTTACGGCCGGCGATCTCATCTTTCCGCGTCCTTCTGCAATCAAGTCGGAGGTCGGAGGAGTGGCCGCTACGATCTACGGCTATGAAGGAAAAATTACCTATGTTGCCCGGATTGAAGTCGGCGAGGATGTTGAAACCGGCAAAGAGCTCACAATTAGTGGAACCTTTAACTGGCAGGAATGTGACGATCGCTCCTGCCTGATGGGTAATCAGGAATTCTCGTTCACCGTTACGGCGGGAGATGAACCGACCTTCATCCCGGAAAATGAGGCACTCTTCGAAGCCGCTTCAAAGGAACTTCCGCTGGACAATTCGGCTTGGGGCGCGATCGCGACGGAGAAGGAGAATCAGATCAGAATTGAGGTCCTCCATCCCGAGGGAGTGGAGATCAAGGAGCCGGTTTACTTTTTCTCCAGTGACAAGCAGGTGGATTCCCAGGCACCCCAGGAAGTTGAGATGAAAGAGGGAAGTGTTGTTCTATCCCTCGCTCGAAACGAGGGAAACGAGGAACTCTTTATCGATGCCGGCGAGGTGACTGATTCACTTTCGGGTCTTCTTACCTTTGGAACTGAATACGGACCAAGCAGCATCGAGATCGATACCGCTCTCACTCCTGATGCCGAGATCAATGCCGCCGGCGGACATGCTTCGGTGGGCTTTGTGGCAGCCACGGATGCTGATCGGGCGGCTGGAGCTGAAGTCTATAATGTTGATTCGAAGCCAGACGTGGTGACTTTGGGGGGAGCGAAAGAGGAAAAAGTGACCTTCTTCTACGGCCTTGGCCTGCTCTTTTTAGGCGGCCTTTTTCTCAATCTCATGCCCTGTGTCTTTCCGGTTTTGGGACTCAAGGTAATGGGATTCGTTGCGCAGGCCGGAGAGGACGAGAGTAAGATCAAAAACCACGGCATGATTTTTGGCCTCGGTCTTTTGATGGCGATGTGGATCCTCGCGGCGGTTGTGATCTCGCTGGGCCTGAATTGGGGAGAGCAGTTGGCCAATCCCATCTTCCTCGTGACGATGATCATGTTCTTCTATCTGATGGGACTGAATCTTTATGGCCTCTTTGAGTTGGGAACCAGCCTCACCGGGGTCGGAGGTGAACTGCAGGCCAAGAAGGGATATTCAGGGTCGTTTTTCTCAGGTGTCTTAACCACTTTGGTCGCGACACCTTGCTCGGGACCGTTTCTGGGGGTTGCGATGGCGTTCGCGCTCGCTCTTCCACCCGCCCAAGCCTTTGTGGCCTTCACGGTTTTTGGACTGGGAATCGCCTCCCCGTATATCCTGCTTTCCTTCTTCCCTTCCCTAATCAAAAAACTCCCGAGACCAGGAGCGTGGATGGAAAGCTTTAAGCAAATCATGGCATTTCTCCTCATGGGAACAGCGGTCTTCTTCATGGGAGGCTATCTCAAGCAGGTCGGTGATTCACACTTTCAGCAGTTCCTGTTCGCCCTCGTTGTGATTGGGATGGGCGTCTACTTTTACGGTCGCTGGGGGACACCGGGAACTCCGCAAAAGAAGCGTGTTATCACCGGCTATGTTCTGGCCGGAGTGTTCACCTTCGGAGGACTGGCCTGGGCCTATTCGACTGCCAAGCCACCCAAGCCCGGTCTCGCCTGGCATGAATGGTATCCCGGGATCATCGAGCGCTCGCGACCGAAAAACCGGATCATCTGGCTGGATTACACCGCCGACTGGTGAGCGACCTGTAAAGCAAATGAGTTCCGTGTGTTCTCAAATCAGGAAGTTCTCGACCGCCTCAAGGAGCTTGATGTCATGCTCGTGCAAGCCGACAACACCGCGAGGGAACAAGTCATCAACGACGACTTGGCCCGCTTTGGCCGGAGTAATCTGCCCACCAATATTATCTTCCCGGCTGACCCGGATGCTGCCGCCATTATCCTGCCCGAACTGCTCGATCCGGCAAAGGCCCTGGAGGCTCTCGAACAAGCGGCGGCTGCCAGAAAGTAGACGGTCATGAACTTCTTCCCCGTCAGGGTTGCCGGCCTTACGGTGGTGGTGGCGTCCAATATTTTCATTCAAACCTTGGAGAAAGCCGCCACGATGGGGCGGTAGCGAAACGCTCCCGTTTTCGGCTCCCTTGCCAGTTGTGGGAATACTCCTATACTCGGGACAGATCATGAAGAGCTGGGGATTTATTTGGAAAGGCATTCGTCACTATCGTTCGGCGTATTGGGGGGTGCTGGCTGGCGCGGCGGTGGGGGCGATGGTGTTACTAGGGGCCTTGATGGCAGGGGATTCGGTGCAGCAGAGTCTCACCAAGTCCGCTGAATGGCGGACGGGGAAAGTGGCGAAGATTTTTGCGGGTGGGGAGCGTTTTTTTAGGGCGGACCTGGCGACGCGGAATGGGGGCTCGGCCCTGCTTTACTTGAAAGGGCAGGTCAATGTTGAGGATCGGGCCGAAGGTCAGGTTCAGGTGATGGGGGTGAGCGATGACTTTTGGAACTTTGCGCCGGAAGAAACTTCGGTGACCTTGAAGGACGGAGAGGCTGCGATTAGCGGGTCTTTGGCGCGGGCGCTGGATCTCAAGGAAGGTGATTCGGCGGTGGTGCGACTTCAAAAGCCCGGACTTCTTTCCCGCGATGCTCCGCTTTCGGGTGAGAGCGAGTCGGTTTCTTCGCTTCGTATCACGATTGGCAAGGTGCTCTCTGACGAAGAATTTGGACGTTTCAGTCTTGCGCAAACGCAGGTGCCTCCGTCGTCCGTTTTTATTCCAATGGAGCGTTTGCAAAAGGTTCTGAAGCTGGAAGGAAAGGCCAATGCCCTTCTGCTGAACAAAGAGACTTTATTTGATTCGAAGAATCTATCACTGGCTGACTATGGGGTTTCGGTCGTGGAGGTTCCCGGTGGAGTTGAGGTCCGTTCGGAGCGCATTTTCATGGAGCCGCGCATTGCCGAAAAAATTTCCGGTGAGCCGGTGCTGACTTATTTGGTGAATACGCTGGCGACGGAAGTCGGAGAAACGCCGTATTCCATGGTGACGGCGGTGACCGGGGAATCGGCTTCCTTTCTCCCGGAGCAACCGGGTGACGAGGAAGTGGTGATCAATCAGTGGCTGGCCGACGATCTGCGGGCGCAGGTCGGTGACGAGTTGACGATGGATTATTTTGTGGTGGAAGACGGGAGCAAGCTTGTTGAGGAGCGGGCGGTTTTCACGGTGAAGGCGATTATCCCGATGGAGGGTCCGGCGGCGGATCAACGGTGGATGCCTGATTTTCCGGGTGTTGCCGATGTTAAGAGCGCCCGTGATTGGGAACCGGGACTGCCTCTCGATCTGACCCGTATCCGGGACAAAGACGATGAGTATTGGGAGAAATTCAAAGGGACTCCCAAGGCCTTTGTGTCCTATGAAACGGGAGAGAAACTCTGGTCAAATCGCTGGGGCAAGGTGACTGGAATTCGAGTGCCGGGTGGGGAGGCTGACACGGTTTCCGAGCGGGTCAGAGAGATCATTGAGCCTTCTTTGGCGGGAATGCAGCTCCTTGATTTTTCGTCGGAGGCCCGGGAGTCGGCGAAATCTCCCGTTGATTTTGGAATCCTCTTTTTGTCGATGAGCTTCTTCCTGATTTTGGCGGCGGTGGCTTTGGTGGCGATGCTGTTTCGTTTCAACGTCGAGCAACGGACGGAAGAAGGAGCCCTGCTTTCAGCGGTGGGAATTTCTTCGAAGAAGATCGCCCGATGGCGACTTGGGGAGGCCTTTTTGGTGGTGCTTTGTGGTGCTTTGGTGGGAACAGTTCTTGCGATGGGCTTTAGTACGATGGTCTTGAAAGTGATCAGCTCGATCTGGGGAAGCGGCACGAATTTTGAGCTCCATCTCGGAGGGTGGACGATTGCCAAGGGGATTCTCGCGCTCGTTGGGCTTTCGCTGATTGCGGTGTGGCTGACGACGCGCAAGCAGTCGAAGCAGAGTATGAGTTTACGGTTGAATTCGGGAGCGGAGGAAGAAGTTGGCAAGAAGAGCAAGTGGGCGATTGGGTTCCTGATTTTTGGGGGCCTGCTGATTCTGGGCGGAATCGCGATGACCTTCACGGTGGGGCCTCAGGGCGCGTTCTTTCTGGTTGGTTTTGGAGCGCTGATTGTGGGACTGGCGGTTTTTCGACTGAAGCTTGCCAAGGTCGGAAAGTTGGCATCGCTCTCGGCGGAGGGGGTGGCCAAGGTGAATTTGAGCCGTCGGGCCTCGCGGAGTCTCACGGTGGTGGGAGTGTTGGCGGCGGGGGTTTTTCTGGTGCTTTCGGTGGCCTCCTTCCGCAAAAACGGAGGGCAGGATTGGCAGGAGAAGAAGAGCGGGGCCGGGGGCTTTGCCTGGTGGGTGGAAACGACTTCTCCGGTGAATCGTCCGGCTGATGCCAGGGGTGAGGTGGAGTGGTTTGGGTTGGATTCGCTTGTGCCGTTTCGGATCGGGGCGGGTGACGATGTGGATTGTTTCAATCTCACCGCGTCCGCCCAGCCGCGTCTTCTGGGAGTTGATTCGGGCTTGTTGGAAGGGCGTTTTAGGACCAGTGACGAGTGGTCGGTTTTGAAAGGGGAAGGGGTTCCGGCCTTCGTCGATGAAACGACGATGATGTGGGTCCTAAAAAAGAAGGTGGGGGATGAGCTGAGGTATCAGGACGAGTGGGGGAATGAGTATCCGGTGACGATAGCCGGGGTGGTGAAGGACTCGATTTTTCAGGGAAGCGTGATTGTGGATGAGGCAAGATTGCTTGAGAAGTATCCTTCGATGGGAGGGTATCAGCTTTTCCTGGCTCCGGGTGAAGGTGACAAAGAACTCCTACAGGAGGAGACGTCCGATCTGGGAGGCAAGGTGACGGCAACCCGTGACCGGCTCGCCGCTTTTCATGAAGTTGAGAATACCTATATCGCGATTTTCAATGTGCTCGGTGGCTTGGGAATTATCCTGGGCAGCTTGGGCGTGGGAATTGTCACCGCGCGGAATTTGGTGGAGCGCAAGGGGGAGTTTGAAACGCTCAAGGTCCTTGGGATCTCCAAGGGACTGCGTGCCGCCATTGTGAAGCGGGAGGTCCGGGAAATGGTGATCTGGGGGCTGGGAATTGGACTGGTATCGGCACTCATTGCAGTGATCCCGGTTTTGGGTGGAACGGTGGGGTTCGTTGACCTGGCGTGGATGATTGGGCTGGTCGCAGTGATGGCTCTTATTGCAAACTTCGTGGGCACCCGGGCTCTTCGTAGTCTCTAATAGGATGATTTTGGCTTTAACGATTAAAAACCCCCTTGCCATCTTCTTCATGGTATCGGCTGCTTTTGTGGTGGCTATTTTTTTGGCGATTCCGACGACGCATTGGGTTAGTCAGAGGATGGCCAATGCCCTTTCGTTTTTTTCCATGGAGAGATTCCGTCGGCCACCGCCGCTTTTGAGTCAGGGGGATGCCCTGGCAATGCAAGGAGAGGTCGGTGCGGCTTTTCATCTCTTCCGTCAATTCCTGAAAAAGCATCCCCGGAATCTGGAAATCTACAGCCGGTTGATTGATCTTTCCTTTGGGCCCATGCAGGACGCCGAATTGGGAGATGCCATCATTGCCTTCGGGAAAAAGCGTCTCGACCGAAGGGGCCGACGTGTCATCCGGGAGAGGAGAAATGCCATCGTGCTCGGAGAATTGTATCCACTTAAGCACCTCGGTTGGAGGAAGCTGACGGAATACGAACATCCGAAGGTGGAGATTCCGGAAGCGTTGAAAGGGCAGTTTGCGCCGCCTTCGTAGGTGACGAGTTGGCGGTGGTTTGGCCTTTGGCCAATTCGCTACTTTCCGGCTTTCACGGCAGTTCTCGCGGCGAGGTTTTCGGAGGAAAAGCGGTGTTCGTCACGGCAGTTTTGAATGGCATCGTTGTGGGTGATGTAGTTGTGCATCACGAGAGTTTCGAGGCAATCGTCGATGGTGTGGCATCCTTCCTTGCGCGCGATTTCCATGAGGCCGACGAGTTGTTCGACCTTGCGTTCCCGAAGGCAGGCCCGGATGCCGGAGTTGACCTTGAGAGCTTCGGTGCAGAGGACGCGGCCTTCGACATCGGAACGGGGAAGGAGGCGCTGGCAGATGATGGCTTCGAGGACGTTGGAGAGTTGGGAGGCGATTTGCCTTTGCTGATCGGACGGGAAAAGGTCCATGATGCGCTCGATGGATTTGGGGGCATCGATGGTGTGAAGGGTGCTGACGACGAGGTGGCCGGTTTCGGCAGCGGTCAAGGCGATTTGCATGGACTCACGGTCGCGAAGCTCACCGACGACGATGACGTCGGGATCCTGTCTCATGCATTGGCGGAGGCCCTTGGCAAAGGATTTGGTATCGCGCCCAATCTCGCGTTGTTTGACGAGGGAGGAGTTGTGCTGGAAGGTGAATTCGACGGGGTCCTCGAGGGTGATGATGGTGCCGGAGCGGAGTTCGGAGATCCGTTGGACAAGGGCGGCGAGGGTGGTGGTTTTTCCGGATCCGGTGATGCCGGTGATGAGAATGAGGCCACGTTGGAGGTGACAAATCTCCTCGATGACCGGGTAGTGGCCGAGGGAGGAGAGATCCGGGATTTCGGCGGGGATGTAGCGATAGACGGCTTCGATGTTTTGGCGGCAGAAGTGGACGTTGCCGCGGAAGCGGCCGACGTCGCGGACTTCGATGGCATAGTCGAGTTCCCAATCTTCTTCGAGGGTGGCGCGCTGGGTTTCATTCATGGTGCCGAGGATGAGCTCGCGGATCTGGTCGGCATTGAGGGAAAACTCCTCCAGTCCTTGCAGGACTCCGTTGACTCGGGCGGCGGGCGGTGCACCGACGGTGAGATGGAGGTCGGAGCCGCCCTTTTCGACGGTGAGGTGGAGGTAGTCGCGGATTTCGCGGGGTTGGTTCATGGTGTCGGTGATGGTTATGAGATTCCGCGAATTTGGCGGTCGAAGTCGCTGGGATTGGGAGAGGCGTTGCGTGCGGTATTTTCGTCAACCAAGCCGGCCTGGTAGGCCTCAATGATGCTGGAGAGCATGTCCTTGGTGCGGGCCTGTTGGGGGCGTAGGAGGTGATCAATGAGGTCACGGTAGCGTCCTTCGCGGATCCAGGTGCGGGAAGCTCCGTCATTTTCAAGATATTCGCAGACCAGTTTGAGTGAGCCGTCGATTCCGGGAAGGAGGTTTTGGGTGACGATGCCGATGAGCTGGCGGGAGAGGAGCATGAGGGAGGTTTCGCGTGGTCCGTCGGGGAAGAGGTTGCTGAGGCGCTCGATGGATTCGACGACGCCGGAGCTGTGGAGGGTGGTGAGGACGAGGTGCCCGGTTTCGGCTGCGCGGAGGGCGAGTTGGGCGGTTTCTTCGTCGCGAATTTCTCCGATCATGATCACGTCGGGGTTTTGACGGAGGGACGCGCGGAGGGCTCCGGAGAAGCTGTCGGTGTCCGAGTTGAGTTCGCGTTGGGAAAAGTAGGAGTGCTTGTTTTGGAAGATGTATTCGATGGGGTCCTCGAGGGTGACGATGTGTCCGTTGAGGGATTGATTGAGGTCATCGAGGGCGGAGGCGAGGGTGGTGGATTTTCCCGATCCGGTGGCACCGGTGACGAGGACGAGTCCGGAGCGGCGTTTGGTCCAACTGCGGAAGAGGTCGATGGGGAGGCCGAGGGAGTCGAGCGGGGGGATGACGTCCTTGATGGGGCGAATGGCGGCGGAGAGTTTGCCCATGGCCCGGTAGAGGTTCACGCGGAGGTAGCCGCCATTGTTCATGAGGTGGCGGGCGTCGCGTTCGTTGTCGGTTTCGGGATCAACGTGGCACGCCTTCCAAAGGGAAGCGATTTCCTCCCGGGTCATTGTGGAATCCTCGACGGCGACGACTTCACCGTTGATGCGAAGGCGGGCGGGTTGGTCTTCGGCGAGGAAGACATCGGTGGCGCCGTTTTCGAGCCAATGGCAGATGGCCCGTTCGAGGTTGTCGAGATTCATTGGAGATGACCTTCTACTTTCGAAGATGAACGGGCAATGAACAAGTGAGCGGGAGTCACTCGGCGAAGATGCCGGTGGTGACGGGTGGGATTTTTCGGTCCTCGTAGATGACGCGGATGGAAGCGGAAGGGTAATGCTTTAGGATGGATTTCGGATCATCCGAGAGGCAGGCGGTGGTGGCGAGAGGGTCGGTGAGTTTGGCTTCGGGGAGGATGACGGAGGCGGCGCGTCGTGTGGTGAGGCCGAGGCCGGTGCGAAGGTCGATGAGGTGGGAGTATTTTTGTCCCCCGGTGATGACGTTTTGAAAGAGATCACCCGAGGTGGAGACGGCGCAATTTTTGAGGGGAAGGCTGCTGGTGGGGGTGAGGCGGAAGGTGCGGAGGCCGATGTTCCAGCCTTCTTTACCGGGGGGCGGGTCGCCAATGCGGATGTCGCCGGCGGCGGCGACGAGGGATTGCGGGTAGCCATTTTTCTTGAGGGAATCGAAGATCATGTCGGCGGCGAAGCCCTTGGCGATACCGCCAAGGTCGAGCTGCATGTTTTCCACAAGAACGGTGATGGTTTGATTCTCCTCGTTGAGAGACAAGTGGTTGATGCCGGATCGGCTACGGGCTTCGGAGATTTCACTTTTAGTGGGAATGGTTTCGGTGCGGCGGGTTTCACGCCAGAGATGGGTGAGTGGTCCGTAGGTGGAATCAAAAATTCCTGCTGTTTCCAAGGCGAGTTTTCTTCCGAGGAGAAGGACTTTGAAAAGGTCGTCGCTGACTTTGACCGGGGTGCCGACCGGAGATTTGGTGAGGCGGTTGAGCTCGGAGTCAGGGTTGTAGTCGGTGGCGCGGTTGCCGAAGTCTTCGGCGAGGTCTAGGGCTTCTTCCATGGCTAGGTAGCCTTCCTTGGCATCGCGGGCGTAGGTTTTGACGGTGAAGAGAGTGCCCATGAGCGGGCGTTGGGTCTCGATGCGAATGGGCTCGGTTTGTTTTCCGGATGAAGTGGCGGAGTCCTTTTTCTGGCAGGAAGAGAGAAGGATCAGGGAAAGGAGGATGATGCGCATTAAGATTTGGGGGCTGGCTCCTACCGACGAAGAGCAATTTGCCGGCGGCGTCTTTGCAGGAGAGCCGGGATGATCAAAGTCAGAAAGATGGAAGTGACACCTGGCTCGGGAATGGGGGTGTAATCAACGATAAGTTGAGGGAACACAATGGAATCGAAACTATCATGGGAAAAGAATCGCTTCGTCCTTGCACCTGGTTCGGCGATCAAAATCCAGCCAAAGTTATCGAAGTCTCCATCAACAAATCCCTGAACGTCGGTCACGAGTTCAGGAGAGGTCCAAGTGTGCCTGAAATTTTCGGTGACATCGAGAGTGGCACTCGGTGATGCCACAAAATCTCCTCCCGGGGTGTCCCAAAGATCGGTTGAGGAGAAGGTGTGGATCCAGGTGGCGTCTCCCGGGGTGGCATCGCCTCCGGAGCCACCGCCGCCATCGCTTGGAAGCGAGGTGCCTTCTCCCCAGTCGCCGAGCAAACGGTGAAAGTTGGTTTGAACGGTGGTGGATGTTCCCAGACGTGAGTTGGCCTGAAGACTCAGGCTGACGCCAGTGATGGTGGAGCCCGATGGGATTCCGCTGACATCGAAGGAGATGAGAGTACGAAGTTCAAGATTCCCTCCTCCTCCGCCATTGACCCCGGCAAAGAGATTGCTGCCACGTGCGTTCGCGAGGCTGCCGGTGGGGTCTTCGTAGATTACGGTGTCCTTGATCGGCGTGAGAGAAAGAGTGATGCCATGTGACAGGGAGACGGGCAGGAGAAAGGTCGCCAGATTCAGGGCAAAGAAGCGGTAGCGGGCCATCATGGTTTCGTTTATCAGTTTGCTTGAATTTTTGGAGAAATTTTTTCGATGCGGCCGGGCCAACACCAATTGGATCAGTGGGTTCTGAGAAACTCGACGAGTGAGGGATATTGGTATTCTGCTCCCGAGAAATCAATGCAGCTTGTGATGCGGTTGGGGATGGCGACGACGGGGCAACCCGCTTCTTGAGCGGACATCATCCCGTTGAGGGAGTCCTCGATGACGAGGCATTTTTGAGCCGGAAGGTCGAGGCGGGTGACTGCTTCGAGGTAGAGATCGGGAGCAGGTTTGATGCGGGGGGCGTCCTCGCGGGTGACGATGTGGTCAAAGTACGAGAGAAGTCCTAGTTTCTCAAGCCATCCGGAGACCCAGTCGTTGGTGGAGCTGGAGACGACGACGCTGGGAGTTTCCCGGGAGCGGAAATGATCGAGTGATTCGCGCACTCCGGGCATGGCATCAAGTTTGGCGATTTCTTCGCGGATCCACTTGTTGCGGGTGATGCTGATGGCCTTCCAGTCAAAGGACTTTCCGGTGAGTTTTTCGAGATGGGTTTCGGGCGACCAGGTGTTGAAGTCGGAGCCGATGCACTGGACGTATTCCTCCAGCGGGAGGTCGTGACCATGATCGACGAAGACATCGCGGATGGATTCGTAAATGGACCATTCGGTATCGAGGATGACTCCGTCGAAGTCGAAAAGGATGGCGTCGGCTTTCATGGGAGGAGGGTGAACGTCGAATGCGGAACGTCCAATGCTGAATTTTGAAAGCGGGATTAAGGGGGAATACCGAACGGGGAATGCTCTATTTTTGGGTTAAGCGGAGGTGTTGCGTAGAGGCAGGAAGGTTGGCGTTGGTGACTCTTCCTTGTGGGGGTGGGAAGGAGGGTTTCCGCCTAAACCTCCGATTGTTTGTTGCTGCTGACATGTTCCGATTGAGTCGAGTGGGGGTTGCCAAAGAACACGATTTCAGACCTTGGGTTAGCCCAGTTGCAGTATTCGATGTCGAGGGCGAACCAGTGGTTGAGGGGCTGCATACCGATAGCGCTGCCATTCCAGGGGACAAAGGTGACAATTCCCTCTGTGGCGATATGGGGAAAGACGGCGGTGTTGAGAAAAAATTCGTCGTAGCCGAAGGTAGGCCACTCACTGCCGAAAATGGGTATTTCTCGGTCGCTACACGTTGAAGCGGTAAAACACATTCAAAACCTGTCTCATTCTGCAGAGCAGGAAATGGGGTAAGTTTTCTTGTTAAGTTTTTGACAGTTCAGAGGCGTTATGACGAAGCTGAAGAGCGGAAGGCGTTTTTAGATGCGAATTACTCAAAGAAATAAGTGAGTTTGAAACCAAACTGAGAGAAACTTACAAAGTTGTGGATAAAATAGCAAAAGTTGAAAAGGGGTTTTTTCTCGCGTTGAGTGTTTATTTCTTCGTTTTGACGCACGAAAGGGAAAGCTCTAGCCGCGACCGTTATGCATTGCTTTGTGCTGCATCGCTAATTTCTCTTGCGCTGGTGAGGCGTCCCGAAAATTAGTATCGAAATGTGGGATTGATTTTCCGAAGAGCAGGGAAAGAATCAAGTATGCTCTACACGACGGATGATGCGTGGAACTATCTGCTGGCGATGTCGAAGGTGACCGAGGAAACGCCTTTTGGACCGAATGTGCTGGTTTACAAGGTGCTGGGGAAGATGTTTGCGACGCTGGGGTTTGAGGGCGAGGTGGGGCGGATGAATTTGAAGTGTGATCCGGATCAGGCGCTGGAATTGCGGGACGAATATGAGGCGATTATTCCGGGGTATCACATGAACAAAAAGCACTGGAATACTTTGGTCCTGGATGGTTCGCTTCCGCCGAAGTTGGTGGGCGAATTGATCGACCACTCTTATGATCTGGTGGTGAAGGGGATGCCGAAGAAACTTCGAGAAGAATTAGGAAAATGAAATTGGTAATCGGAGACATTCACGGCTGCTTGACGTCGTTGGAAACGATGTTGGAGGTGGTTTCACCGTCGCGGGAGGATTTGATCGTGACCTTGGGCGACTACGTGGATCGGGGGCCGGATTCGAAGGGGGTGATTGAGAGGTTGCTGCGGTTGAAGGAGAGGCACAATTTGGTGCATTTGATGGGGAACCATGAGATTCAGATGATCCGGGCCCTGGAGACGCGGCAGGATCGGGAGCGTTTTTTGAGTGGGCTCTGCGGGGGGCGGGAGACCTTGGATTCCTATGGAGGTGGTTTTGAGGATGTGCCGGAGGAGCATTGGAATTTTATGCGGAACGCGGTGCTCTATCATGAGCTGGAGGAGCATATTTTAGTGCATGCCGGAGTGGCGGCGCACCTGCCGGTGGATGAGCAGGACCGGGAGACGTACTATTACCAACGATTTTATAGTCAGGAGCGCCATCAGTCGGGGAAGATGGTGGTGTGCGGGCACACGATTCAGGGGGATTTGCCGACGAATCTGGGGTATGCGATCTGCCTGGATACCTGCGCGTATGGCGGGGGGTGGTTGAGCGCGCTGGATGTGGATTGCGGGAGGATTTGGCAAACCAATGAGAAGGGGGAGTCGCGGGAGATGATGCTTGGGGATTTACCGATTGGTTAGAGGGTTTCGAAGGTTTGGGGGAGAAAGCCCATGACCGGGACGGATCATGCCACGGGCGCTGATGATTCGGTGCCGCTGAGGATGACGATGGCGGCGGCGAGTTTTGTTTCGCCGACGAGGACTTCGCCATTGACCTGGATGAGGGGGCCCATGCGGCCCTGGAGGGTGGCCTTGATGGTGAGGGTGGAGCCGGGGGTGGTGGAGCCGAGGATCTTGGCGTTTTTGACGGAGGTGAGGCGCATGTCATCGAGGGCGGGGATGTCGGGATCGGATTGGGCGACGACTCCACCGAGCTGGGCGATGGCCTCGATCATGATGACGCCGGGCCAAAGGGGGCGGCCGGGGAAGTGACCTTTCAGAAACTCTTCGTTTCCGGTAATGCGATAGGTGGCTTCGCCGGACTTTCCGGGGTCGAGGGCGGTGACTTTTTCGATGAAGCGGAATTCCTTTCCGTGGGGGAGGGACTGTAATTCTTGCTCAAAGGCCATGAGGCGGACAGCATGTGGAGAGGGTGAATTCAAAGCAAGAGCAAGGGCCAAAAGGCGGGGAGTTTTATCCCCGTTGGCGGACTGTTTTGCACTTTTTAGCAGGCTTGGCTTTCATGGTGGTGTGTTGGCCGTTGGGGGTGGTGTTTGTTTTACTGACAAAGATTTGGTCAAGGCTGCGCGGTGATTTGGAAGGGGAGCATCGGGCGGCGGGGCAGCGGGCGCTGAGTCGGTTTTTTCGGTTTTGGTTGAAAGGGCTGATGGTTTTGGGGATCGTACGGATCGAGGATGAGGAATTGGCGAAGAGGGTGCCGTTGGAAGGGCCGTTGGTGATTGTCGGGAATCATCCGGCCTTGTGGGATTCTCTTTTGATCATAAGGCACTGCGAGGCCGTGAGTTGTATCATAAAGGCAAGTTTGCTGTTAAATCCGTTCTTGCGAGGCGGGGCGCTTTTTGCGGGGTTTTTGCCGAATACGCCGCGGCTAAGTATGATTCGAAGTGCGGTGGAGCGGCTGAGATCGGGCGGGCAGTTGTTGCTGTTTCCGGAGGGGACACGGACGAGGGTGGAGAACGGAGTGTTGAATGCCTTCTCCCCGGGGATGGCACTGATGGTGAAGAAATCGGGAGTGCCGGTGCTGCCGGTTTTTATTCAAACGAACAGCCCCTATCTTGGAAAAGGATGGCCGATTTGGAAGATGCCGGATTTTCCAGTGAGGATTTCGGTGAGGGTGGGAGATGTGCTGGAGGTGGGAGACGACGAGAGTGTGCGTGAGTTCTCAGAGCGGGTTGAGGAGATCTTTCGGGGACAATTGCAGCGGGGTTGATTGACATTCGGGAGCGGGGCGGGGAGGCTCGGATCTTATTGATGAGAGCGGCTGTTTTGATTCCTTCCTACAACTCGGGGCCGCTTCTACAAGAAACGGTGAAAGAGGTTTTGGGGGAGTGGAACGAGGTGCTGGTCGTGATCGATGGAAGCACGGATGGAAGTGATGAGGGACTGGAAGAGCTGGAGGAGGAGGGGAAATCGTTGACGGTTCATCGTCTTCCGGAAAATCGGGGGAAAGGGGCAGCGGTGTTGCAGGGAATCAATCTGTTGGCCGAGAGGGGCTTGACCCATGCGTTGACGATGGATGCGGATGGGCAGCACCCGGCGGGACATATTCCGAAGTTTATGAGGGCCGGTGGAGAGCATCCGGAGGCTTTGGTTCTGGGCGAGCCGGTTTTTGACGATGATGCCCCGGCGTTGCGAGTGCAGGGGCGGAAGGTGTCGAATACCTGGGCGAATCTGGAGACATTGTGGTGGGGGATTCACGATTCGCTTTTTGGGATGCGGCTTTACCCGATCGAGCCTTTGCAGAAGATTTTTGCTTCGACGAGGGGAGCACGGCGTTTCGATTTTGATCCCGAGGTGGCGGTGAGATTTTGTTGGAAGGGTGTTCCGGTGATTAATATTAAGACGCCGGTCAGGTATCTGAGTGAGGAAGAAGGGGGAGCGAGCCAATTCCGGTATTTACGGGACAACACTCTCCTGACGTGGATGCATTTCCGGCTGTTTTTTGGCTTTTTGATCCGCCTTCCGGGGTTGGCGGTTCGTGGACGCAACCCTTTGAAAAATTATGTCTAATACAAAGGAGATCGCAAAGCGGATTGCGTCCCTTTGCAAGGGGGTTTATGTGCGGAACTACACGCGATCAAAGCTGTTGTCCGATCCCCTTTATGGAGGGGTCTTTGAGGAGTTGAAGGGAAGGGAGATGCCGCTGCTGGATGTGGGGTGCGGGATGGGGATTCTGGGACTTTATTTGCGGGAGCGGGGCTGTGAGATGCCCATTCACGGATTCGACTACGATGGGCGTAAGATTGAGGACGGGAAGTTCATGGTGGAGAAGGGTGGCTATGAGGGGATCACTCTTTCGCAGGGCGATGCGCGTAGCGAGCTTCCCGGGCAGGAGGGGGATGTTTCAATCCTGGATATTCTTCAGTTTTTCGAGGAGGACGAGCAACGGGTGCTTTTGGGTGAGGCTGCCAAGCGAGTGGCCCCGGGAGGAAAACTGGTGATTCGAAGTGGGTTGCAGGAAAAAAATCTGCGGTTTTTTGTGACCTGGTTGGGAGATCTTTTTGCACGGGCTTGTTTTTGGATGAAGGCGGCACCGGTGCATTATCCGACGTCTGAGTTTATGAGGACGGTGTTGGAAAAAGAGGGTTTCGAAGTTGAAGTGAGGCCGTTTTGGGGGAAGACGCCTTTTAACAATTATCTGATCGTGGGAATTCGGGGGCATTTGATTAAGTGAGCCTGATTAAATATTTTGAAGTCATTGCACGATGGGTGGGTGATCGTCGCTTGTGAACCCTGCTGCGTGAGATCCTTTTTAAGGAATTTTTAGGCGAGATTGAAAAACTCCTTCTTGCGGGTGTGGCCCGTTAGGTTACTTCTGTGTTCACGCATTTTGCAGCCCACAGATTATGAGTTCCTCGCTGACCGTAGAAGAAGCCCGCGCCCAAGTTGATTCCCAGACCCGGGAGCTGATCAACTGGCATTTTTCTCCTGAAACCGGATGTCCCTACTGGCTTGATTGGGCCAAGGGTGCCGGTTGGGATCCGAGAGAGAAGGTGCAGTCTTTTGCGGACATGTTGCACTTTGATAACTTCGATGACGAAGTTTTGCGAAAAGAGGATCCTGCCAAGTTCATTCCGAAGGCCTACGAAGGCCGCCCATACAATGTTTTCGAAACCGGTGGCACCACCGGAATGCCCAAGCAGCGGATTGGCTGGGATGACTACAAGACAGATTACACCGAGTTTTCGGAGCACTACGGGCCGGACTTTTTCCCCCAAGGGGCGAATTGGCTGATGGTGGGGCCGACCGGTCCGCGTCGTCTTCGGATGGCGATCGAGCATTTGGCCAATATTCGCGGAGGAGCTTGTTACTTCATCGATCTCGATCCCCGTTGGGTGAAGCGCTTGATCGGAATGGGCGAAATGCAGATGGCGAAAGCTTATCAGGAGCACGTGATTGATCAAGCGGTGACCATTCTCCGTCATCGTGACATCAAGTGCATCTTCACCACGCCGCGTTTGCTGGAGAGTCTTTCGCTCCGGATGTCGCTGGCCGATGCCGGGATCCGGGGGGTTTTTGCTGGAGGCACCACGATGACTCCGCAGTATGTGAAATTTATTCAGGAAGAAGTTTTGGAAGGGAAGATCAACTATGCTCCCACTTACGGGAATACCTTGATGGGTCTCGCGATCTCCAAGAAGCGGGAGCCCGGCGAGTATTCGCTGACCTATTACGCGCCGCAGCCTCGTGCGATTTTGCGGGTGGTTGATCCAAAGGACTCGACGAAGGTGGTAGATTACGGGGAATACGGTCGAGTCGAACTTACGACGATGACAAAAGAGTTTTTTGTGCCAAGGTTTCTTGAGCGTGACGAAGCGATTCGTCGTCCGGAATGTGACGAGTTTCCATGGGACGGTGTTGGTGATGTCCGCCCGTTCCAGTCCGGGAGCAAAGCCGTCATTGAAGGTGTTTACTAAAATCAAGAGCCATGCAAATTCCCATTCTCCGCCTCGGCGAAACCTACGAGTCAGCCGACTTGATCAAACTCAATGACGACCTTGTCACGCATACCGCGAACCCGGGGCTGATCCGGCGTGATTTGCTTCGGATCGCAGAGTCCAAAGCGGCCCTCGATGCCATTCCGGCCGAGACGCTCGCTGATTATTGCGAAGCAGCGGCCGAGCTGTTCATGAATGCGGAACTGCCCTGTGGCGACTCGACCCAGGGGCCCGGTGATTATGTCGAATCGCTTTCCGCGCTGACCCGGTTGCCGCACACCCTCGTGCGGATGAACATGGGGAAGATTCATGCCGCGATGTCGCAGATTCGCACTGTGATCGGCGGGCTGACGCGCGGGATGCCGTTGGAAATTTTCGATCGGGGGATTACCTCGGTCGGCGGGCTCGAGGTGAACTATTATCCGGCCACCAGTTCGCTGGGGGTATCATTGCCAAGCAATGCTCCGGCGGTGAATTCGCTCTGGCTTCCTGCATTGGTGATGAAAATTCCAGTCATGTTGAAGCCGGGCCGGGAAGATCCTTTTACCCCCCTTCGGATTGTCCAGGCCATGATTCAGGCTGGTTTTCCAAAGGAGGCCTTCGGCTACTATCCGACGACTCACGAAGGTGGCGATACCTTGCTGACCTCGTGTGGAGCCGGTATCGCTTTTGGTTCCGATGTCACCGTGCGAAAGTATGCGCCCTTTAAAAACATTCAGGTTCACGGAACGGGTCGTTCCAAGATTTTGATTGGGGAGGACTTCATTGATAAATGGGAAGACTACCTCGATGTTTTGGTGACCTCGATTTCAGCCAATGGTGGACGTAGTTGTATCAATACTTCCTCGATTCTGGTGCCGTCTCATCGCGATGAGATCGCCGAGGCGCTGGCAGCCAGGCTTGCCGAGATCAAGCCACTCGCCCGTGATGATTCCAAGGCGCTCCTTTGTGGTTTCGCCAATACTGCGATGGCGGAAGGGATTGATGGCATGATTGAAGATCTTCTTAAAGAAGATGGGGCTTATGATGCCACTGCTGCTCATCGCGGCGGAGATCGCAAGGTGGAAGCCTTCGGTCAAACCTATCTCTGCCCCACTTTGATCTCCTGTGACGACAAGGATCATGCGCTTGCGAATACCGAGTTCATGTTCCCCTACGCGAGCATCGTCGAAATGCCGCAGTCCGAGATGTTGGCAAGCATCGGCGAAACTCTGGTGGTGAGTGCTTTCACTGAAAACAAGGATTGGATTCAAGATCTCATGCTCAGTCCCGATATCGAGCGCCTCAACATCGGACCGTTCCCGACGAACCGGGTGCAATGGGAGCAGCCGCATGAAGGAAATCTCTTCGAATTCCTCTACCGCCGCCGCGCGATTCAGGGGGATCTCTCGGCTGTCGGTTGATGGCTTCATCATTGCCATTCCCTATTTTTCAATGGGATGGAGCTCCTGCCATGTTTGTCCAAGACAAATATTCCTGATCGGAAGCTCTGATCCGTGTCCACTGTGATGATTCGTGGTGAGGTGTGAACCGCGTCGTTTGTTCGCAATTGCCCACTTGGAAAAAACCACCGTCGCCTTAACCGCGTCTTTTTTGATCCAACCGTATTACGGATTCGCTTCGTGAACCTGCTGACCGTCCTTTTGCAATGACCGGAGAGCGCAGTGGTCTCCTTTCCTGTAAACACCGGATCGAGAGCCAGTTCGTTCCGGCTTTGGTGGGAGCAGCCTCATTGTAATGAACTCTATTCTTGATCGTGGGGAACGGCAGCCTTTACCCGTTCCCTGATCCCGATAGGTTGTTGCGGTTGTGACACCCCGGATTCCTGTTCTTCGTCTTGAAAACGTTTCCCGCTATTTCGGAGAATTCCGGGCGGTTGACCAGCTCACCCTTCAAGTCGGGGCCGGTGAAATTGTGGGGCTTCTTGGCCCGAACGGGGCCGGGAAGACGACGACGGTGAAGATGTTGATGGGGATGATGCGGCAATCTTCCGGGGATTTGTCGATCTTTGGAATGGATTGTTTTTCGGAGCGAAGCGAGGTGCAGAAGCGGGTGGGCTTCCTTCCGGATGAGCCAAACTTTCAGAATCATCTCCGGGGAATCGAGCTCTTGGATTTTGTGGGGAAGGTGAGGGGATTGTCTCCCGAAGCGATCACGGCGCATATCGACGATGTGGGAGAGAAGCTTGGGCTGGTGGAGGATTTGGGAGAATTTGCGGCGAACTATTCGAAGGGGATGCGTAAGAAGCTGGCCTTTCTGATGGCGACCGTTCACCAGCCGGAATTGCTCATCATGGATGAGCCAACCAATGGCCTGGATCCGGTGGCAACGCGCTCGTTTTTGGATATCGTGAAGCGTTATGTGGAGAGGGGAACGGGGGTGCTGTATTCGACCCACCTTCTCGACCAGGCGGAGAAGGTTTGTCATCGCTGTGTGGTGATGAACCGGGGGAAGTTGGTCGCGGAAGGAACGGTGGATTCTCTGAAAGCTGAATCAGGAGTGGCGACACTGGAGGAAGTCTTTTTTGCGGTGACCGGCGAAAGCGAATTGAGCGATGTCTGATTCCCGGCACAAGCCCCGGCGGGAGGCGATCAAGGCGATGCTGCTGTTGTCGTGGTATCGGTTTCGACACACCTTGGGGTGGTCCGGACATGCCGTCAGGCGTTTTCGTGAGCCGACGCACGCGAAGCAGAGTAAGAGATCGTGGCTCTTTCTTTTGATGGGAGGGCTGTTTTTGGCGCAGGGGTTTTGGATGACCCACCGGATGATCGACAGCTATGCGGATCGATCATTGGCGATCGAGGGCGATGTGATCGCGGTCGATGAAATGACTCATCGGAACCTTGTGAACAAAGCATCGTCCTGGGAAACGATGACTGATCAGGAAGTCGAAATCGATCTGATGTTCGATCTGATGGTGAGCAAGTACGAGTGGGAGAGGATGGAGCTGCCTCCTCTGGAGGCCGTCGACATTGTTGCGAAGTTTCGAGAGCGCGGGATTGCCGGCTTCCGGAGCTATGAGGCCTTTTCGAAAGGGCGCATGACTTTGCAGGATCTGAAGGGCGGGGAAAGATCCCGTTTCACTCGTTTGTTTGGAATGATTTTTCTGGGGCTAATGGTTGCGTTGCTCTTCATGCCGATGGCCATCCGACAAAAGAACCTCGCGGCGACGAGTGATCATCAGGAATGGCTCTTTTCCCTGCCAATGAAGGAGTCGGTATTGTTGACGGGGACCTTCTTTTCAAGCGTGCTGATTCGGCCGCTGGTCTACCTCATTTTGTGGCCCTTACTGACCAACATGCTGATCGCGAATGGTTATGGCATTCCTTTCTCGGCGGTGGCGGCGATCGGATTGGCGTTTTTGGTGTCGGTCGCGATTTCAGGGGTGGAAATTCTGCTGGATACCTGGATGAGGGCCCGGGCACCGGCGGTGGTTTTGAAAAATGCCCAGATGGTTTTTTCGGTGCTGGGGTTGCTCTCGTTTTATGCGGTGTTGGCGGCCTGTCTCGCGGGTGGTCCGTCGTTCCCGTGGGTGAATTGGCTGGCGATGAGGTTCCCCGGAGATCTGGGGCAGCCGGTGGGTGAAGTGATGGTCTCTTCGGTAGGAGCGATGACCCTGTGGATTCTGGGGGTGGCGGTGATTTTGGGTTTTGGAGGCTGTGCTTTGGCGGGCCGTTTTATGCGGAGTGGTTGGCTCTCGGGGCACGGGCTGCACTCGCATGATCGTGGCCTTGAGGGTAAGAGTTTGAAGGGAGGGAGTCTTCTGAAATTTGAATGCCTGCTGCTTTTGCGGGACCGGACATTGGCGATGCAGGTCATTTTGGTGCCGATCCTCATTGTGGGCTATCAGGTGTTGATCAATCCCTCGATGGTGCAGTCGGTGACGGCGGCCGGGATTTGTGCGATGGCGTATGCTTGCGGGACTTATGCGAGTTTGATCACGGCTCCGCAGCTTTTGATGTCGGAGGCGAAAGGGGTGTGGCTGATCTACAATTTGCCCGTTCCGGTGGCGGCTTACTTTCGGCGTCGTGAAACTTTGTGGCGGGCGGTGGCGACGGGTGTGGCAGTGGTGTTGGTGGTCGTGATGTTGTTTACGAGTGGCTCATTTCGGGTGGAAGATCTATGGCGTTATTTGGCGGCGGTCCTGGGAGTTTGGGTGATGGGGCGGGTGGCCAGCGGGGTGGTGATGGGAAGACCGCAGATGCCGGATGTGGCGTCGGGTGAAATGCCGAACCTTTCTTTTGGGAGGATGTATGGCGCGATGATGATGGCGGGGATTTTTGGCGGACTTTTGTGGCAGGGATTGGTCTGGCCGGTGGTCAGCGCGTTGGTGATTTTTTGGTTCCTTGGGGTGGCGATCTGGCAGCGGAGGGACATTAGTTTTAGCTATCTCCTGGAGCCGGTGGAGGAAGAGCCACCGGGTTGGGGAGTCGATGATGGACTTTGGGCGGTGGTGGTCTTTTTCGTGGTGCAAGTGGCGGTGGCTGTCATCGGGGCGATGTCAGGCCAGATGACAAACGGGCTGGTTTTGGTTTCGTTCGTGGCGGGTGGATTGGCCGCCCTGTTTTTTGCGTGGCGTCGTCGGGAGGGAAAAGGAATTCCGCTTCCCGGGATTCCCGGCGATGACGAAAAGAGAGGATGGAAGACGATCGCGATGGAGACCGGGTTTGCGACTGCGCTTTGTCTGGCCGTGGGGATTGGCTGGACCAAGGTCTTGGAGACGGGGATTTTTGGAGACGCTGGAGCGGGAGGGTTTGCATGGAATCCGATCGTTCTCATACTGCTTGCGGTGGTGGCTGCGCCCCTATTGGAGGAACTTCTTTTCCGGGGATTTATGTGCCGGACGATGTTGGCCTTCTGGTCGAAAAGGAATGCCGTTCTGGGAAGCGCCCTGATCTTCGCGATCGTGCATCCGGGAACTTCGTTTCCGCCGGTCTTTCTCCTCGGGATTGCAACGGCGGTGCTTTATTTGCGGAGCCGTTCGGTGGTGCCGGGAATGGTGCTACACGCACTCTATAATTTGGGCATTGTCTGGCTCGCGTTGGCAGGCTGAAAGGGGTCTTCTCCGAGTTTGCAGTTCTCACCGTGAAAGGCAGTGGGCGAAAGGACGGGACGTTGGATTTAGTGTGCCTGATGATTGGCGGGGTTTGAAGTGGGGGAGTGAGTAGGGTAATGTCTACTCGGGCAAGAGATCCAGGCAGGTGGCGGCGCCGTCGGCATCGCGGAGGTAGAGTTTGCCTTGGTGGAGGAGGGGCGGGGCCCAGGTGCGTTTGCCAAGGCCGTCGTGGCGGGCGAGTTGGTGGAAGCCATCGGGAGTTGCTTTGGCGATGATGAGGGAGCCGTCGTTGGTGAGGATGATGAGCTTGCCGTTTGAGAGAATGAGGGAACCGCGAAGGTCGGGATGGGACCAGAGGGTTTTGCCGGTCTTCGCGTCGAGACAGCGGAGGTGGCTTTTGATTTTCTTTTTGTGGACGGGGCCGTCGAAGCCATAGAGGTGGCCTTGGTGAAGGACGGGCGAGTTGATGTGGTTTTGGAATTCCTTGTTGGTCCAGATGGGAGCGGTTGCGTCTTTTTTAGGATCGAAGAGGGCGGCCCCTTCGCCCCACCAGGAGGAGAGGTAAAGTTGATTGTCGATGACGAGCGGATCAGCGGAATTTTCACCCAAGCGGGTGGGCCAGTCGACTTTCCAGAGGACCTTGCCATCGGCTTGGGAAACGACGTGCATCGCTTTGTGGCCAAAGAGGGCGAGGGCGGGTTGGTCGCGGCAGGTGAGGGGAACGGCGGCGGCGTATCCGCAAGAGAGGGGCGGGGAGTTCCAGAGGATTTTTCCGGTGTTTTTGTCGAGGGCGACGCCGGATTGGTTGGCGTTGAGGAAGAGTCGGTTGCCGACAATGAGCGGAGCGGAGGAGAAGCCCCAGGTGGGCATGGGGGCCTTGGCTTCAGTGGCAAGGTCGGTGGTCCAGCGGGTTTTTCCGGTGGTTTTGTCCCAGCAGGCGACGAGTCCTTGCTTGCTGAAGGTGTAGAGCGATGTGCCTTCGATGACGGGTGGGGCATTGGGGCCACCGGGGTTGTATTTCGGGATGAGGTCCTGGGGATAGGTTTTACTCCAGACGGGTTTGCCGGAGGTGGCGTCGAGGCATTGGACGAGGTCATCGCCTTCGAAATTACCGAGGGTATAGGCTTTGCCGTCACTGACGGCGATACCGGAGTAGCCGAGATGGACTTTGGCGGTCCAGAGGAGTTTGGGGCCGGTGGTCGGCCATTCGTGTGACCAGGTGGTTTCGTGGTCGAAATTTCCGTCCCCATTGGGACCCCGCCAGTGGGACGCCCCGATGAGGATTGGGAGCGTGAGAAGGAGGATAAAGACTGAGAGGTGGGGTTTGAGCACGGGCTTTGGAGACTTGATTGAGGTGACTCTGGCAGGTGGGACGGGAGTGGGGAATTTTTTTTGAAGGGCTGTGGGTTGAAATGCAGTAAGGAGCGGGTAGCATTTCGCTCATCAAACCTGTGACCGCTTCTTCTCAAAAAATTATCCATGGGGCCGGTTCGTTGTCGGAGCTGCCTAATTTAGTCTCCGGGAAGGCATTGATCGTGACGGATGAGGGGATCGTCCGGGCGGGGCATGTTGAGCGGGCAGCCGAGCTGCTGGACGAGGTGGTGGTTTTTGACAAAGTTCATGAGAATCCGCGCGAGAAGGATGTGGCGCTCTGCGCGGAATTTGCGCGGGAGGTGAATCCGGATGTCATTATTGGATTGGGCGGAGGAAGTTCGATGGATACGGCGAAGGGGGTCTTGTTCCTCCTGAGTGGAGGCGGGTCGATGTCGGATTATCAGGGGCACGGGAAGGCAAAGGGGGAGATGTTGCCATTTATTGCGATTCCGACGACAGCCGGAACGGGGAGTGAGTGCCAGAGTTATGCGGTTTTGTGCCGGGATGAGTCCCACGAAAAGATGGCGTGCGGGGATCCCCGGGCGTTGGCGAAGGTGGCAATTTTGGATCCGGAGCTGACGGGGTCGATGCCGCTGCGGGTGGCCAGACTGACGGCGTTGGATGCGCTTTCGCATGCTCTTGAGAGTGCGGTGTGCAATCAGCGGACGGAGGAATCGCAGGGGTTTTCTTTTGAGGCATTCCTGAAGATTGAACCGGTGATCGAAAAGATTTTAAAGGGGGAGGCAACAGTGGAGGAGCGGGGTGAAATGTTGATGGGATCTGCTTTGGCGGGTCGCGCGATTGAGGCGAGTATGTTGGGAGCGGCTCATGCCTCGGCGAATCCCTTAACAGCGCATTTTGATGTGGTGCATGGTCGGGCGGTGATGACGATGTTACCGGCGGTGATGCGTTGGAACTCCGAAGTGGTGGGAGAAATTTATGCCAGGTTGAAGCCGGGATTGATCGAGTGGGTGGAAAGCTTGCGCGGGCTGGCCGAGCTGAATCCAGTGGAAGTGACGAAGGAGATGATTCCGCAGTTGGCCGGGGAGGCGGCAAAGCAATGGACCGGACAATTTAATCCCAGACCGATGAGTGAAGGGGATTTCGCGGAGGCTTATCGGGTTGCTTTGCAGCTGCGTTAGTTGGGAAGGTAGAGGCCGGTTTTTCGTCCTTCGCGGATGGCCTCGATTTGTCACGGTGATTTACGGAGTTCAAAGGCCCGTAGAAAGCTCGATTGAATGATGTCCAAATTGTGGCAGGATGCTCTCATGAAGAAGGTATTGTTCGTTGTGATGGCACTTGGTGTCTGGGCGTGTCAGGGTCAGGAGAAGAAGGTGGGCGTAAAGGCGGAAAGGGATGCCTGGCCGATTGCGCGGGGTGGTGCGGGCTTGTCGGGACAGGTGGGCGTTGCTTTGCCGGGGAAGCCCGGGATTAAATGGATGTTTAAAACCGAGGGGGCGATTGTGGGGGAGGCGGTTGTGAGTGAGGATGTGGTTGTTTTTGGAAACAGCGCGGGTTTTTTAACGGCGGTTGATTTGAAGAGCGGAGCCAAAATTTGGCAGAAGGAATTTGAGCAGAGCTTTGAGGCCGCTCCGGCGATTCACCGAAGCACGATTTACATCGGCTGCGAGGACATGAAGCTCTATGCGCTGGATTTGAAGACCGGAGACGAGAAGTGGTCGATTGAAACCGAGGATAAGATTACCGCCGGGGTCAATATTACGAAAAGCCCGGACGGGAAGGCGACTTGGATTGTCTTGAATGGTTATGACGGAGTTTGCCGCGCCTTGAATACGAAGGATGGAAAAGAGATCTGGAAGCATGAAACCGAGCAGCCAATCAACGGGACGCCGGCGGTGGTGGACGGGAAGTGGGTGGTTTTCGGGGGATGCGACCATTTCCTCTACACGTTGAATCTGGCGGACGGGAAAGCGACGAAGAAGATCGAGGGCGAAGCTCCGATTGTTTCGACAGTGGGGACCGAGGGAAGCTTCGTGGCGTGGGGAGATCACTCAAACAAGGTGATGGGAGCGGACCTGACGAAAGGGGAACTGGACTGGGATTACAGTGATCGCAATTTTCCTTTTATGGCGGCTCCCGCGGTGGATGCGAAGAATGTCTACATCGGGGGACGCGACAAAAAAATCCACGCGATTTCACGAGCCACGGGAGACGCGGTGTGGACGTTTAAGACCGGGGGACGGGTCGAAAGCTCTCCCATTGTGTTCACGAACGGTGTCGTCTGTGGATCGAGCGACGGACGGATCTATGCCTTGGATCTGGAGAAAGGGAAGGAAGTCTGGAAGGTGGACCTGGGGGAATCGGTGGTGGCGGCGGCGTCCTATGCAAAAGGGATTATCTTGATCGGGAGCGAAGACGGGACACTTTTTGCGCTGGGGAAAAAGTGAAGCGAGACCTGGTCAGACCTTGGCGTCGAGCCACTTTCCACGTGAGGCGATGCCGAGGAAGACGAAGGCTTGGACGAAGAGATCGATGCTCATGAAGATCCAAATGATGTTCAAGGTGAGGTCGGCGAAGGTGTCGTAGAGGGTGATTCCGACGATGCGGAAAAGGATGAGGCAGGCGAAGGAGCCGATCATGACGGTCTTGGTGGCACCGGCTCCACGAAGGGAGGTTTTCATGACAATGGTGGTGGCAAGGGCTGGTTGGAAGATTCCGCAGATGAAGACGAGGGGAACCGCGACGGAGATGAGTTGGGTGGCCTGGGCGTCGGTTTCGGGAAGAATGAGGCGGACGATGACCTCGGGCGCGATGAGGAAGAAAACACCGATGGCGCTCATAAAGGCGAGGGCATAAAGCCAAGCGGTGCGGAGAGCTTTCATCGCCATGCCGGGGTTTTGGGCACCGAGGTATTGGCCGACGAGGGTGGCGGTGGCGGTGCCAATGGCAAATCCAGGGAGAAAGCTGAGGGACTCGACACGAATGGCAATGAAATGGGCACCCAAGGCTCCGTCGAAAGAGAGGCCGGTGATGAATCTGAGGACGTAGGCGTGGATGAGCCACATTCCGAGCATTTCAATTCCCTGGGGAAGTCCGACACGTCCAATGCGGGTCATCATTTCCCGCTGAGGCGTCCAATTGGCTTCCCGAAGAGTGAGCGTGATTTCGTCGGATTGCGGTTGGGGTTTTCGGTAGAGGAGTGCGACCACGATGATGGCTCCGAGAACCCAGGCGAGGAGGCTTCCGTAGGCCAATCCTGCGATGCCCATGCCTCCAACAGGGGGGTCGAGGAAAACGAAGCATGCGCTAAGAGCGGCGTTGCTCACGTTGATGAGAAGCATGATGAAGAAGGGCGTGCGGGTGTCGCCGATGGCTCGAAGCGCGTTGGTGCAGGCATAGAAAATGCCGAGGATGGGGCACGACCAGCAGAGGATGGCGAGGTAGTCGAAGGCGTAACCGGCAGCATCGTCCGAGAGGGCAAAGATCCGAATGAGAGTCGGCAGGGAGAGGCGGATGATGAGGCCGGAAAGAGCACCCATGAAGAGGCCGGCGAGGATGCCCTGGACCAGCCCTTCGCGCGCTTCGTCGGGCTTTCGGGCACCGGCAGCACGTGAGATGATGGCGAGGATTCCGGTGGCGACGGCCCCTTGTAGAATCATCATGAGCCACATGACATATCCTCCGAGGCCGAGGGCATCCATAATGGCGACGCGGGCATCGCCCTCTGCCATGCGGGTGGCGAGGATGAGGTCCACGGTGTTAACCATGAAGCTCAGGATTTGTTCAAGAAAGGGCCAGACGGCGAGGGCGACGACCTGGCGCCCCAGGGAGAGTTGACCAAGGCGGCCTGCCAGCCTGCCATCGGCTTCCTGAATACTAGAGCGTTGCTCGGCTTCGATGATTTTTCCGGGTCGCGCCATGGGACGGCAGTTGCATAAGGCACGCCGGGCGAATCGGACACTCTATTTACGCAAAACCGCCGGAACCTCTGCGAGAAGCTCCGGCGGTTTCTGTGCATCTGCATTTCAAATTTCCGCACTCGCGGTTTTGAAGCAAATAGCTGTTCACCCTATATGAAAACTGGCGTTTAACCGCTGGTTTCAGGGGGATAGACCGCGGGCATGGAGATTCGTTCGAAGTTTTTTGAACTTTTTTTTTAAAGGTTCGGATTTATCATCAGCGACATGCCGTTGCGGTCCCAATTAATCAAAGAAACGTGCCGCCGCATTCGCGAAGCGCGGAAGAGATGGGACGCTCACGAAAACCAGGCCTGTCGTCGGGAGAGGGAGCGCGCCCTGGCATCTTACGAGGGGTTGACGAAGGTGGAGAGAGAGGAAATTCCCGAGCAGCTTCGGGTTTGGTTGCGGTATCGCAGTGAGAAATACTTCGGGCGCGACCGGAAGGGAAATGGGAAGGGTTCGAAGCCCATAAAGGAGAAGAAGAAAGAAACGATGCCGGAGCATGCGGTGGCTTCGAGAAAGGTGATGAGCCCGGTGGGTCCGCTTTTTATTCTGAGTTCAAAGAAAGGCTTGTGCGGGCTTTATTTTGGTCACCGGGTTGAGAAGAGCTCCCTGCCGAAGGAGAATCCCCGCGATAAAATTTTGAATCAGGCGGAGGCGGAGTTAGCGGAGTACTTTGCGAGGGAGCGCGAGAGCTTCAACGTTCTGCTCGATGCACGGGGAAGCCAGTTTCAGCGGGCGGTCTGGCGTCAGCTCAGTGCGATTCCTTTTGGTGAGACCCGTGGTTATGGAGAACTGGCGGAGGCCATGGAAAACCCCAAGGCGGTTCGGGCGGTCGGAACTGCGAATGGAGCGAATCCCATTTCGATCATTGTCCCCTGCCATCGGGTGATTGGCAAAGATGGCTCGCTGACGGGCTTTGGAGGAGGCCTTGATATCAAGCGTCGGCTCCTTCAGCACGAAGGGGTTTTGTTGAAGGCGATTTAGGTGAGCCGCCGATCGCGACGGGTTGCGCGAGACTATCGCCGTTGTCTTGTTTACCCCGGATCTCATTGAGAGAGAGGTGGCCTCTTCCCCTCCGTCATTTCCTTGCAGGGCGATTTTTTTTGTGAAAAGAGCAAATTTCTTGTTTGTCACGAAGGCACAATGTGTTTACATAGTGTTCATCATGAAAGCGCACAATGCTCGACAAGCCGTGAAGGGATTCGCCCTCATTGCGACCATTTCTGTTCTTCTTCTCCTCACTTTGGTTGCGGTGGCGTTCCTGTCGCTCGCCTCAATCACGGTGAAAACCAGCCGCTTTGAGTGGGCTCAAGAAGAAGCACGGGCCAATGCACGTTTGGGACTGATGATTGCCATCGGTGAACTTCAACGTGATCTTGGCCCGGATCAACGAATCGCGGTGAGTGCTTCAATTCTGGACACAGACCCTGACTCACTGCAGGTGGATGGGGTTCAGAACCGCCACTGGATGGGGGTTATTTCCTCCGTTTACGATCAGAATTCGAACGAAAGTCCCTACACCCGTGACATGGATGAAGGAGGAGTGAAGGATGCCCGAAACGGAACGGACTTCCGTGCGAGGGATCAAATTTTTAATTACTTCGTCAGTGGCAACGAAGGAGGCCGGGATAAATTATCGGGTCTCCGTGAGTATCAGGATGCCCGCGACGAAAATCTCAAGGAACGGGACCTAAGAGTGGAACAAATTGTTTCAAGAGGATCCGTTCAAAGCCCTGATGATTTCGTGCAGGTAAAAAAGGTGACGACCGAGAAGCAGCAACTGACTCCGGATGGTCGAAGTGAATACCGCCCGAAAGGGGCTTATGCCTACTGGGTGAGTGCCGATAACCAAAAAGCACACATTGGACGTCCGGATGCTCATCGTAATACTGCGATTGATCACAATTCCGGACTCGGAATGTGGAGAATGACCCACCCACAGGATGCCGAACCTTTTGTCATTGATGGAATCGAAAAGGGTCAGGATAGCCGGGACTTTCGAGTCTTAACTCCAAAGACCTTTACTCTCGTCAGTGAATCCAACCGGACAGGTGTCCTGACAAATTTCCACGCCATGACCGGACTTTCCAGTAGCGTGCTCTGCAACGTTCGCGACGGAGGCCTTAAGAAGAACCTTTCCGCATTCCTTCATGGTGATGACGGGGGGAGCGCTCCTGAGATTGAGGATCTCCCGGGTTCCGGGAAAGTCCAGTATATCGGGATTTCTCCCGAGGATCGCCTAATCGGACCTCCAAACCAGCGCTATGCCGACCTTCGTGACGAAAGCTATGATGATTCGCAATATCAGGATATCGCTCCGACGTTTGAACTTTTGTGGAACTGGGCCCGCCTCGCCGAGGAGTTTCGTTTTGGTGAAAGCTCGACGGGTATCCGCGAGCAAAAGATCTGGAACGGTGCGCCATTCCAGAATGGCGGAGCAAACGTTTATGACGGTGAGAATCTCAAACCTGCCGATCCACGGAACCTGACCGACATCAAGATGACTCCGGTCATCGTGGAAGCCGCGACCTACTACAACCTGGCAACCTATCCGGAAGGAACAGGAACGGAACAGAGACACGTTCTGCGTCAATGCATCTACCCCCGGATTGGTCTCTGGAACCCCTATAACGTGGAGATGAAATTGGACAAGCCCATGCTTCTTCAACTCTTCCTCAACGGTAAGAAGTCGGTCGAGCTCGATAAAAATCCCAACTTCACCCGGGAGATCTACTACGGAGGACGGAGACCGACCTTCGACAACCAGTTTGGCGGTCAGGTGTATTTCAAGCTGCCAGCCGTGACCATTCCAGCCGGTGAGACCTTTATCTTCTCCATGGGAGGACCACCCCGTGAGTTGGACATCATTAACTTTGGAGGCAACGTTCTTCAGGCAGAAGAGGCCCCATCATCCGCCAGCTATCTCTATAAGGATTACCGTATTGAAACGGTCAGCGGTGAGCGGGCGACCTACGCGAAGGATTCGGATGACAAGAACTCCGAGTTCATGCCGGAAGCTCCAACGACCTTCAGGGAGAAGCCACTCAATTTTGCAACCCACGGAGCGGACAACTACATGTTCATGCTGAAGTATCTGAAGAATAATCCGAATCCCACGATCTCCAGCTTTAGAAATGAGCCCATGCTGGTTTATGCAAGTGTCTGCCTGCAGGCAGGTGGCGGTGACGAATACCCTCTCGAGTGGAACACCGATTCAAGTGCCGATGTGGTGCAGTTGACGGGTGCAGGCGACCATGTCGATGAAGGGGTTCCTCCGCATCCCTTTACGCGGGACGGCTTCCGTGTCCGTTGGTTGGACGAAACTCTTTCGAACAAGGGCGCGAATAATGAACTCTTCTTGCAAGAAGCGGCTCTGGGAAACTGGAACCTGCGCGCCTCCTATATTTGTCGTAATCCCTTCGACAATGTCACCAACCGGACTCCCTATTTCCACGGGATTTATACCCGGGACAACCCGAGTGATGAATTGTCCTGGAGTGCTCTGTCTCCGGCTCTTAAAGGTGGTTTCCAAACCGGATTCCCGTTTGGGCCGGCCAGTTTCGGAGTAGACAGTGTGGTTGCCTTTGAGGTGCCGACCCGTGAGGTTGGAATCCCATCGTTGGGATATCTCCGCCATTTGCAGCTTTCGGAGTATGTTTGGCAGCCAAGCTATGCCATCGGTTCTTCGATCGCCGATCCCCGGGTTCCCCGGACCGGAACGGTTCCAACTGAGATTCCCGGAAAAGATCATGGCTGGTCCAGACAAGGATATGGAACAGACTACTGGGCGCGACTCTTTAGTGATCTGGTCTTCTATCTGGCTAGGGACAACCATCTCATCTTCGATATGAGCTACGAGGTGAATCACAACCTATGGTCTGATTTCTTCCTGACAGGTGCGACCCCGAGCCAGGTTGCAAACTTTGCGCAGGATCCGGTCAGAAGCCCCCTTAAAAACGGAAATCTTCGTTTGTGGGATCGGAATGGTGATCCGAGTGAAGATCTCACGGACTTCTTCCGCGCGGCCGGCCGCCTCATGATGGATGGTGGATTTGATGTCCACTCGACCAATAAAGAGGCCTGGAAAGCTCTTCTCGCCACCACCCGTGATACGGGTTATGGCTCCAGGGACCGGACTCCTTTCCCGCGGACCTTGTTTCCGAAGGGGCAGGAGAACGTCAAAGCGGAATACTCAACCAAGGTTTTCACCGGCTTCCGCAGTCTGGGTGACAAGGAGATTGATTCGCTTGCCGAGGCAATCGTCCGCGAAGTCAAGATTCGTGCCCCCTTCTTTGGAATGTCCGATTTTGTGAACCGCCGTCTCGCTGATGACGAAACCGGTCGGAATGGAGCGCTGGAAGCCGCTCTTGAGAAATCACTGCCCAACCGGGGACAGAATGGAAAATTCCCGGTGGTGCGCGAGCCTCTGCCCAATCAAGGCAATCTGGTCGCGCAGGGGAGTCCGTCGATGTCTGACCTCACTCCAGGTGACCAGTTGCTCAAGCCCGCCTCGACCGGATATGGAACTCCCGGCTACATCACCCAGGGAGACATCCTTCAGGTGATTGGATCCGGCTTGGTCGCGCGCTCCGATACCTTCACGGTTCGCTCCTATGGTGAATCGAAAGATGTGAATGGAAAGATTCTGGCACGCGCCTGGTGCGAGGCCGTTGTCCAGCGCACCCCCGAACCACTCGTCCCTGATGAGATCACTCGAATGAACCCCAGGGACCCACAAGGGACTCAGGTGGATTTTGGTCGCCGTTTTCGGATCGTTTCCTTCCGTTGGCTGAATGCGGACGAAGTTTAAGTAAAGATCCGCCAATTCCATGATCAAAGGCTCCGGTTTTCCGGA
>CALFSW010000268.1 GCA_937916505.1 uncultured Verrucomicrobiales bacterium
GTGACTGCGTCATAATATTCCGGCCCCCTTCCAATCGCGTAGGTGAGGATCTTTTCACTCAGGCAGCGATAGAAATCATCCTTTCGGTTTGTCGCGAGGACCTTCTTCAGCCCGGCGACATCGTGAAATTCCTCTCCCGTAATGAGCCTGCCACCCGAGTCGATGGCTTGCCCCGCTTCCTTGGTGCGGAATTGACCAATCGCATTGAAATTCTCGAGACCAAGTCCGATCGGATCCATGCGCTGGTGACAGCTGGCACAAATGGGCTTTTCCCGATGCACTTCCATCATCTGCCGCATGGTCAGCGGCTTCTCGCTGTCGTGGGACACTTCTTCAAGCTCCGGGACGTCAGCCGGAGCGGGAGGAGCCGGCGTTCCGAGAATGTTATCGAGGACAAAAAGGCCCCTTTTCACCGGCGAAGTACGGGTTGGGTTTGAGGTCACGACCAGAAAGGTCCCCTGGGAAAGCAAGCCCCCCCGCTGAGGGTGTTCATGAAGATCAACGAGGCGGTGTTCCTCTCCTTTCACCCCGGAAATACCGTAAAAATTGGCGAGACGCTCATTGAGGAAACTATAGCGGGCCGAAAGCAATTCCTCGGCGGGACGGCCATTCTTCAGAACAAAGTCAAAGAAGCGCTCGGTCTCCTCCTTCATGTCGGAGCGCAGGCGACCGCTAAAAAGGCGGTCGGCATAACCACTGTCTCGTGTTTTCAGAACACGCCGGGCATCAATGGCAACGCTTTCGATATCACGGGCTTGCAGCCATTGACCGACAAAATTATCGACGAACCGTCGCGACTTCCCGCTTGCAAGCATCCGCTCAATTTGTGGACGAAGGTTCTTCCGCAGTTCTTTTCGAAACGCCAGACTCAGGAGTTCGTCGTCGGGCACGGAACTCCAGAGAAAAAAGGAAAGCCGCGAGGCCAGAGCATATTCATCGAGTTGGACAATCTTCCCCTTGTTGTTGGGTTCCGGCTGAATCTCGGCCCGGAAAAGGAACCTTGGCGAAGCCAGCACTGCGGTCATGGCATGCTTGATCCCGTCTTCGAAACTACGCCCCGGAGATTGATCCACTTCCATCGCCATCTTGACCAAACGAGCCACCGTGCCCCGATCGAGCGGGCGCCGAAACGCCCGGCTCACGAAACTACGCATGATCTTGCGGGCGTAGAGTTCCCGCCCACGCATGTCCTCGGGAGCTCCGCCATCGACCATGATCATCTCATAACCTTTGGGATACTCCTTGTAGCTGCCGTCAAGAGGCCCCTTGACCGTGACGAGTTTGAGAACGACCGATTGCTCACCCTGGCCCTCGCCTGGCGGATTTTGGGGGACAACACGAACTTCAATCGTGTTCTCCCCCTTGATCATGTCGGCCTGGCCACCGAGCGTAATCTTATCGCGCTGATCCCAGCCAATGATACGTTCAGCGACCTTCTTGCCATTGACGAAGAGATCGATGGTCGCTCGCTGGTCGGTGGCCTGATCCGAACCTCGAACCGCGTAGTCGAGATTGACCTGGTAAACGCCCTTCACAGGAACCTCTCCCTCCAATTGAACCTTTTGCCCGGTCTTAAAGGGCAACCAATCCGCACGCTGCTTTTCCTCTCCACCTTTTTGAAAACGTGAACCATTAAAGGTTCGGACCGGAATCTGCGCCGCGGTCCCCTTGGGTAGCGCCTTCTCGACAATCGCAGAAGCAGCCTCGAGATATTTCTCCATATGAAGCGGCGAGATCGTCAAAACATCGCCAATCGTATCGAAACCCCATCCGGTATCATCGGCCGGAAAATTCTCCCACGTTTCATAATCCACCCCGAGAAGGTCCTTGATGGCATAATAATACTCGACGCGATTCAGCCGCCGAATCGTAACCCGACCGGGGTCGGGATTTCCGGGATCCAGCTTAAAGACCCTCTTTTCGATCCAGCCGAGAAGCTGACGTTTTTCCTCCAAATCGGGCTGATCTTTTTTCGGGGGCGGCATGATCTGGGAACGAAGATTCCGCCAGACCGCGAGCCAATGCTCCACATCGTCGAGGTGTTTGGAGAGGTCCTTGAACTCATCCATTGAAAATTCCCCCTTCGCCGAGCCATCACCATGACAGTCGTAACAATAATCCTGCAGCAGCGGCTCGATCTCTTTTTTAAAGGTCACGTCGCCCAAAATCGCAGCAGGCAGAAAAAAAAAGGGCAGGAATCGCTTCATGGACTGAGAGATACGGTAGAAAAGAGCGATTTCTAATTCGTAATATCATAAATTCCACCCTATCGTTCTTGCATGAAACGTCGCGTTTTCCTCACTACCGCTGCAGCCACCACCGGAGCCATTCTCGCCAACCATCACGGAGAAACAAAATTAGCCGGAGGCGACCCGTCCATTTACCTTTCTCTCAAGGATGGCATGATTGGCGGAGGAGGCTCGCTGGAGGAAAAATATGGGCTCGTCAAAGAGCTGGGCTTCGACGGAGTCGAGCTCAGTGTGCCCAAACGCGTCAATATCGAACAAGCAGTTGCTGCTTCCAAAAAGGTCGGCCTCCCCATCCACGGCTCGGTCAATTCGGTGCATTGGTCCATCAAAATGTCTTCTGCGGACGAAAGCGAACGCGCAAAAGCGGTGGCAGCGATGAAAGCATGCCTCGTGGAAACCCATCAAGCCGGTGGTTCCTCCGTCCTTCTGGTGCCTGGTGTCGCCGGCGGCAAGGTCACCCGAAAAGAAGCCTGGGATCGCTCCATCGTTGAAATTCAAAAATGCCTCCCGCTGGCCTCGAAACTCGGCCTTCACATTCTCATCGAGAACGTCTGGAACGGCATGTTCTACGATCCCAAGGGGCCCAACACCCAATCAGCCGACCATTTAAAAAACTACCTCGATGAAATCGATTCACCTTGGATCGGCTCCTACTTCGACATCGGAAACCACCAACGCTTCGGCAAGCCTGCCGAGTGGATCAAGACCCTCGGCCGCCGCATCGTAAAACTCGATGTGAAGGACTGGGGCATCAAAGGTGGATTCGGAAAGATCGGGGAAGGTGACGTTGATTGGCCTGCCGTGCGCGTCTCTTTAAAAGAGATCGGCTACTCCGGCTGGGCCACCGCCGAGGTTGGCGGTGGTAAAAAGGAACGCCTCGCCGAGGTCCTTCAAAACATGCGCACTCATCTTCTGGGACAGTAAATGAAAGCTCTCGTCAAGGCAGAGTCCGCCCCCGGTCTCACCCTCACCGATGTCCCCCGCCCCACTCCCGGATCACGCGATGTTCTGATCCAGATTGATCGCACCGGAATCTGTGGAACCGATCTCCACATCTACAACTGGGATTCCTGGGCCCGGAAAACCATTCCTGTCCCACTCGTCGTGGGACACGAATTCGTGGGTCGCATTGTCGAACTTGGCCAGGGTGTCGACTTCCTGAAAATCGGCGACCTCGTCTCCGGGGAGGGCCATCTCATCTGCGGTCGTTGCCGCAACTGCCTCGCCGGCCGCCGTCACTACTGCAAAGACACCCGCGGTGTTGGAGTGAATTCTCCCGGAGCCTTCGCCGAGTTCATGGTGCTGCCCGCGACCAATGTCTGGAAGCTCGCACCTGAAGTCTCAAAGGACAGTGCCGCCATCTTCGATCCCTTCGGAAACGCCACCCACACCGCACTCGCCTTCCCTCTCCTTGGAGAAGATGTCCTCATCACCGGTGCCGGGCCCATCGGCTGCATGGCGGCGGCCATCGCCAAACATGCCGGAGCGCGCCATGTCGTGGTCACGGATCTCAATCCCAAACGTCTCGCGCTCGCCCAAAAACTGGGTGCCACCCGCACCGTCGACGTCACGCAGGAAAAGCTCCCCGATGTCCAAAAAGATCTCCGCATGACCGAGGGCTTCGACGTTGGCCTCGAAATGTCCGGTAACAAGCACGCCTTCAACGACCTCATCGCCAACATGCGACACGGTGGTCAGATCGCCCTCCTTGGCATCCCCGAACCCGGAATCGGCATCGACTGGAACCAGGTCATCTTCAACTCACTCACCATTCAGGGAATCTACGGACGCAAAATGTATGACACCTGGTATCAAATGACTTCAATGATCCAGTCGGGTCTTGAAATCGAACCGGTCATCACCCACCGCTTCGACTTCACCGACTTTGAACAAGGCTTCACCGCCATGAATGAAGGCTCGTGTGGAAAGGTCATCCTCAATTGGGCCGACCTCGGATAATTCTTCAATCATCACTCTCATGTTCACCGACCAGTTTCAAAGCCAGCTCGCCGACACTCTTGACGAAATCAAAGCCGCCGGCCTTTACAAAAACGAACGCAAAATCGCTTCCGCACAGGATGCCGAAATCACTTTGGAGGATGGCCGCCGGGTCATCAACATGTGCGCCAACAACTACCTCGGGCTCTCCAACCACCCCGAGGTTCGCGAGGCCGCGCGTGCCGCAATTACCAGCCACGGCTTTGGTCTGGCATCGGTTCGCTTTATCTGCGGAACGCAAACCATGCACCGTCAACTCGAGGAAGCCCTCTCTGAGTTTCTAGGAACAGAGGACACCATCCTTTACCCCTCCTGCTTCGACGCCAACGGAGGACTTTTTGAAACCATCCTCACCGCCGAAGATGCGGTCATCTCCGACTCGCTGAATCACGCGTCCATCATTGACGGCGTCCGACTTTGCAAGGCCAAGCGCTTCCGCTACGCCAACAACGATCTCGCCGATCTTGAAAAGCAACTTCAAGAGGCCGATGCCGCCGGAGCCCGCCACAAGTTAATCACTACCGACGGCTCCTTTTCCATGGACGGAGTCATCGCCGACCTCGCAGGCATCCACGCCCTCGCCGACAAATACAATGCCCTCGTCCACTTCGACGACTGCCACTCCACCGGCTTTCTCGGCGCTACCGGCCGCGGCACCCACGAACACTGCGGGCTCATGGGAAAGATTGACCTCACCACCGGAACCCTTGGCAAGGCTCTCGGCGGTGCCTCCGGAGGGTATACTTCGGGCAAAAAGGAAATCATCGATCTCCTCCGCCAACGCTCCCGCCCCTACCTCTTTTCAAACAGCATCGCCCCACCCATCGTGGCAGCTTCACTGAAAGTCCTGGAACTCCTCACCGCCTCGACCGAACTCGCGGATCGCGTGAAGGAAAACACGAAATATTTTCGCGATGGACTTGCCTCCACCGGTTTCGAAATCCTTGGCAAGGAACATCCGATCTCTCCTGTCCTCCTTGGAGATGCCGAACTCTCCCAGCAGTTCTCGGCCAAGCTCCTCGACAGGAAGATCTACGCCATTGGCTTCTTCTTTCCAGTAGTGCCTCAAGGCAAGGCCCGGATTAGGACTCAAATCTCAGCCGCCCATGCAAAAGACCACCTCGACCAGGCTTTGGAAGCCTTTGTCGAGGTGGGCAAGGAGTTAGGTGTTTGCTAAAAACTTCCTCTTACTCTTCGAGAATCCGAACCCGGAGAAAATTCTTCGGGGCGTTGGGGTTTGAGAGGAAAGTATTTAATTCGGTTTCATTGACTCCGTCAGCACCTACAAAATCGGTGAGCTCGCTCCAGGGTTCCCCCAGATTTGCCGATTCCTCAACAATGTAGTCCACTCCGGGAATGGTCCCACCAACGGTCAGGCTGACCTGACCACCATCGAGTGCAAATCCGGTTATCGCAAGTTCACCCCGGTTCAATCCCGGAACAGGCGAGATTGTCCCATCGGCAAGACCTTTGATCAGGGCTGGACTCATCGAGACTTCCCAGACTCCGACATCATCGATTTCTCCCTCAAAAAAGTTTCCAGTCGCATCAAAGACGCCTCCGCCTCCGATATTGAAGAAGAATGCAGAAGCATTGAGCGGAGTAGCAGCAGGCCCTGTGATTGCCGGCTCCCCATTAAAGAAAATGGTGCGGCCAGTGGAATCTCCCACGAAGGCGATGTGAACCCATTCCTCGGAAGGTGCCAGAGTGGCATTGATTGCTCCGCCCGGGTTTGACCATAGATGAACATTTGATGGTACGCTGAATCCAAACTCCAGAATGTCGTTCTGCCCAAAAAGTCCGGAACGGTTGGTTTGATCAATCGGGAATCGGATCCAACCGGCCATTGTGAACTCTCCGATACCACTCAAACTCATGGTCGTGGTAACCGCATCATCAATTCCATCGAAATTGATGGCAAAATCTCCGGGAGCACCCGTGTGTCCCGCAACGTAGGTCGCTCCACCGATCACCGAGCCATCATTTCCATTTGGGGAAAGATCAGCCGTGGTATCCGCTCCCTGGTCATCAAAAGCCCAGTACCCGAGCGGCGTCGGGAAGGCTGGTTTGCTCTCCGCGTCACTTGGATTGGTGCCCTGGGCAATCTCTTGCTCGTCAAAGTATCCGTCGTCATCCGAGTCATGCTTGTTCGGGTCGGTCCCGGTGGCATTGGCATCAATATAGTTGCCATCGCCCGTTTCCACTCCATCACCCAGCGAATCATCATCGGTATCGGGGTCAAGGGGATCGGAGCCGGTTTGAGTCGCACTGACCCAAACGCCACCTCCGTCTTCGTATCCATCGATCACGGTATCATCGTCACTGTCATCATCACCGGGGTCGGTTCCCTTTGCCTGCTCTTCCGAGTTTGAAGAGCTATCATTGTCGGAATCTCCATCCGCCCCATTGGCAGGATCTGTCGTCCCATCATCATTGGGGTCCAGGGAAAAGGAGCTCTCCCAACCGTCAATCAAGGTATCACCATCGGTGTCCTCATTGTTGGGATCGGTTCCGGTTTGATTGGCATCAACCCAGACGCCCCCATTGTCCTCAACATTGTCCTGCAGGCCGTCTCCGTCGGTATCGCCTGCGAGAGGATTGGTTCCGGTCATACTCGCCGAAATCCAAACGCCCCCCCCATCCTCGACACCATCGAGCAAGCCGTCGTCATCGGAATCATCGTCAAGCGGGTTGGTTCCCCGGTCCGCTTCTTCGTCGTCTTTCAAGCCATCGGCATCGGTATCGTCATTGTTCGGGTTGGTGCCGGCTTGAAACTCCTCCAGATTGGTACGGTTATCATTGTCCGGATCTCCATCCGCCCCGTTATCCACATTGGTCGATCCGTCGTCTGAATCATCGAGACCATTGTCATTTTCCCATGCCGTGGGCAGGCCGTCACCGTCGCCATCGAGCGCAGCCTCGGCGTCCAATCGAATGTCGTCAAAATGAGATCGCCCGCCCGCGCTGTTGTCACCCAGGACAATGACGATGTTTCCTGCGGGAATGGCATCGGTGGTTGTAAACTCAAGTTTGGGGGCTTCCCCGAAACTTCCTACCGCCACCGTTTCAGTGGCATTCCATTGGGCAGACGCCACCAGTTGGGCCGAGTTGAGGAGGTCTGCGGTCGTTGGTGAGATTCCCGGGTTCAGGTCGGCTGTTCCGGCCATCAGACCGTAGAAGGTGGAATTGGATGGGGGTGAAAAGTTGGCATTGCGGTTTCCGGCCGCAACTTCAAGGGTGTATTTGGTATTAGCTTCCCAAGCCACACCAGTGTCCTGAAAAAGGTAATATCCGGTTGCCATCCCCACGTGATTTCCTCCTTCAGCAGAAAATCCCGTGATATTCTCGATGAACGAATTGCCACTACCGGCACCATCCCGACCTTCCCAGTCGACAATGTCGTTGCCCCATCCCCCTGCCGCCAGGGCCGGGATCTCGAACCCCGGGTTATTGATAGCGATCGGCGCTCCGTGGAGCGTCGCGGTCAACAATCCAATTCCGGTCAGGGACCGAAATAGATTTCTCATTCGTGTTTTCGTTCTCATTGCTATGTGTGCTTGTGTTTCGGTAGAGCCTCGTTTTGGAAGCTTCAAATAAGCTTCCCAACATCTAACCTGATTGATGAAGCAAGTTAAGCTAAAACAGGATTTTCATTCGAATTTGCACAGATCGATCTACTCTGTCTGACAAGATCTCCAAACTCCATCCGGTAGAGCAAACCCCTGCAACCATCGCCTTCCCCATCCTTCTCAGTTCACACCAGGAACCCAGAGACACCTCACAAGGATGACGGCCAACTCTCTTCCACAAAGTCACAGAGGGCATTCTCGAATTCGGATAACCCTCGCGATGCATCCAGCGGATCATCTTGCAAGCCTGGGCAAATTTCGAGCCAAGTGCGTTGGCCGTTGGCATCTCTCCTCCCCCTATGATCCCACCTCGTAAGAAATCTTACGAACCAAACCACGCTCTCCTCTTCCCTCCCTTGTGAAGTTTGGCGCAATCCCTTCCAACAACACTTTCCAAAAAAACCGAAAACAATATGACATTGGAATACCTCCTCGACCAACCGTTTCAAAACCGATGTAATGTCGCTCACATCACACCAATCGGCTATCTTCATGGATGACGCAAAAACACAACACCGGAGACGCATCCTCCTTGAAATCGAAACGGCCATCGCCCCCGGACGCGACATGCTGCGCGGAATTTCCAAGTTTGTCGGAGAGATTCACCGGTGGGATGTTCACCACAATGCAGGAAACTGGGCTCTTCATGGAAGCATTTCAGGGCCATCCCACATTGAACCCCTCGCTCCCGATCAACCGATCGATGGCGTCATCACCCGTATCTATGATGAGGCCACCCGGGCCCGGGCCCACGAGCTCATTCAGCAAGGAATTCCTGTTGTCGACATCCTGGGAGATCACAACGACCGTTCCCTCCCTCTGGTTCACACCGATGATGCCGCAATTGCCCACTCGGCGATGAAACATCTATTCGGCCTAGGCTTCAAGCGCTTCGCATTCTGTGGAATCGAGAATACGCGATGGTCCATTCTGCGCGGCGAATCCTTTCAAAAAGCGGCCGAGGCAAAAGGCTTCAAAGCTCCCGTTTTCACGGTCGCAAAAATGCACCAATCCCACGGAGAAACCGATGTGGAACGGGCAACTGAATGGCTCCGCGCGCTCCCACTCCCAATCGGCATTTTTGTTTCGTGCGATCACATTGCTCCTCTTCTCATCGAAGCAGCGGGTCGCCTCGGGGTGACCATTCCCGAGAACCTTGCCCTGGTGGGAGTCAACAACGACACTGTGGCGTGCAACATCTGCAATCCCACTCTTTCCAGCATTGACGCCAGTCATTTTGAGGTCGGATATCGGGCCGCCCGCCTGCTCAATCATCTTCTTGAAGGTGGCTCACCACCCGCCAAACCCATCCTCGTGCCTCCGACACGATTGGTCGTACGCGGATCCTCCGGTGAACTCGCCATTAGCGACCCCCTGATCGCCCGCGCAGCCCGCTTCATCAATCGGAACGCCGGCAGCCCGATCGGCGTCGATGATGTCGTTGAAACCGTCCCCCTCTCCCGTCGCGAACTTCAACGCCGCTTCCGGCTCATTACCGGGCGCACCATTCATTCGTCCATCCTCGACGCACGAATCAACATCGCCAAGCGACTCCTCAGCAACCCGGAATACACCGTCGACGCCGTCGCCGAACTTTCCGGATTTGGCAGCCGTCAACACTTTGCCAAAACCTTCAAAACCCAGACCGGATTTACCCCGGCCACTTTCCGCAAAGATCGCACCCTTCGATGAAATCTTTTTTCCTCCTCCCATTCCTGCTTCTGCTCTGTTGTGGAGATCCTGACCATTCAACGGCTCAGGATTCAAAAGCTCCCGCCAAACCAACTCCCGATGAAATTGCCGCTCGAGTTGTCCGAAATGAGGAAATGGTTCTCACCCTGACTCCCCATCTCAAAAAACTGGCCCGGGATTTTCAATCGGGACAGATTCCCATCGAGCGGCTTCCGCCCGACTGGCACCCCTTTCTCCTTCCCGACTCCACCTGGTTGAGTGCCGGATTCGGGACTCTCTCCGGGACTTTTCAAGGCTCACAATTTGTCACCAAAACCAAGTTCGAGGGACTCTTGAAAAAAACCGACGGTTCCCTCGTGGGCATCAAGGCAAAACAGAAACTCACATGGCAAGATCCCGATCAAGCGCCCACCCTTTCGGATTGGACCCAGCTTGATTTTCAGACTCTTCCTGCTCCGGAAACTCTCTTTGAAGATGCCACCAGGAAAGCCATCCCCTCCTCTTTCTCACGAGAAGACACCCAACGCTCGAAACACTATGAGATCACCGAGCAGGCCCTCGCGGAAAAAAAACTCGTTCTCCCCAAACGCGAATACGGAGACCTCCCTGACATGGCGAGCGCCTACCAATACCCTTCCGTCAGCGTTGTCGATTATGACTCGGACGGGCACGACGACCTCTTCGTCACGGCCCGCTACCTGGAACCCCAACTCCTGCGAAATCTGGGCAATGGAACGTTCGAGGATGTCACCGTGGAATCAGGGCTCACTCCCGGAGACTGCGTGACCTTCACTCTCTTTGCCGACTTCGATAACGATGGCGATCCCGACGCCTTGGTCTGCCGCTCTCTTGAGCCGACCCGCTACTATCAAAACGAAAAGGGTCGCTTCAAAAACGTGACCGACCGGCTCACCGACCTGGGACAGCAGTATTTCGTCGTGACTGCTTCCGCCACTGATGTGAATCGAGACGGACTCCTCGACGTCTATCTCTCCACCTACACTCCCGGAACCGATGTCAATCCGGTCTGGATGGACCGCTATCTCTCCCCTGCCGACAAATCCCGCCTTCACGAACTTCTCAAGACCTCCCACCCCTACTTCGATGATCGGGGAGGCCCCAATGTTCTTCTCATGAATCGCGGCGATGGACGACTCGAGCGCGCCGGAGGAGAAGTTGTCAAACTATGGCGCAAAAGCTATCAGCCCGTCTGGGCAGACATCGACGACGATGGCGACGACGACCTCTATGTTTGTAATGATTTTTCGCCAGATTCCTTTCTACGGAACGACACTCCAAAAGGCTCACCTGATCCCGTTTTCACCGAAGCCTTTACAGAGGCTTTTCCCGAGGGCGAAATGGCCTTCGGCATGGGAGCCTCCTTTGGCGACTATGACCGTGACGGAGACCTCGATCTCTTTGTCTCAAACATGTATTCCAAAGCAGGAAACCGAATCATCGACCTCGTAGGAGAGGTCGATCCCCGCATCAGGGTTTCCGCCCGAGGAAACTTTCTTTACCAAAACGACGGCGGCTCTTTTCGTCAGGTCGCCGCTCCCGATGCCGACGAAACCCGAACAGGATGGTCCTTCGGCGGACAATTTGCCGATTTCAACAACGACGGACATCTCGATCTCTACGTCCCCTGCGGATACTACTCCGCTCCGAAATCCGTCGCCACCGAAGTCGACTTGTGAAGTTGCTTCTGGAGCACGGTCGTGCTTACCGACCCGACAAAATCGGAGGACTTTCGTAATTCCGAAGCATGGAAATCACCTCACCTGAATTTTCAACTCCGCGTTCAGCAATCCGGAACCAGCGGCCCGGCTTACCGCAGCAATTCCCTCAGCGGAAATGAACGCAACCGCCTCCTCCTCTTCAAAGAAGGCAGCTTCAAGGACCACTCCCTCGTCAGCGGAATCGACTGTCGGGAAGACGCACGTTCCTTCTCCCTCTTCGACTATGACGGGGACGGCTGGCTCGACCTTGCCCTCGCCAGCACCAGCGCTCCGCGTCTGCGAATCTTCCGTAACCAATTTCAGAAACTCGGAGGCAAAGGTCGCATGATCAAACTCAAGCTCACCGGCACCACCAGCAACCGCGATGCTGTCGGAGCCTTCGTCACCGCCCACACCAGCAATGGAACACGCGCTTTTCAGAAAGCCCTCGGAGAAGGTCTGTCCTCACAAAATTCACCTTCAATCTTCATCACCCTCGCCGAGGGCGAATCCCTTGAAAAACTCACCATCCGGTGGCCCTCCGGGAAAGTCACGCCCCATCCGGGAACCAGTGAAGCAGGAGTAATCTCGATCACTGAGTGAGCAACCTCAGGTCGGACAAAGTTGGCGTTCCCTTCATCACTCTAAGAACATTCCCCTGCTGATCCAAAAGGACAGTCGAAGGCAGAGGAAGTTCCCCAAAGCTTTTTTTAAGCAAAGCCTCGATCTGCTCCCGACGATCTCCCGCCCTCAAAATCTGGTAAGGAGGTTTCACCTCTTCCTCAAACTTTCGGTAATCTTCCTCCCCTTCTTCAGCATCAATCGGAAAGGCGTAAAACCCCACATCATCAAGCTCCTTCGCCAGCCTCCGCAAGTGAGCAACCTCGCCACGGCACACCGGACACCAGGTGGCCAGAGTCACCACCACATTTATGTTCTCTTGAACCGGAAGATCCAATCGGTCCCGCGCCATAACAACCTTGGATTCGGGAAGGGAGACCGCCTCCACCCGCATGATTTTCGCCTGATCATTTCTCTCGGACACCACCGCCAGTTCACCGGCCCTCACCGCCCCGATCTCGGTTTTCTTTCCTGACGGCCAGAGAACCGTCACCTTGTCAGCCTGCCCAGCCTCCCCGATTCCAATCAAAAGCACATCACTGTTCTGCGCCGCAAAACCATCACCAGCCCGAAGTTCACGGCGAAATCTTCTTCCTCCTGCCTCCACCAAAACATGCGCTCCATATCCGTTGCGGGAACTCCATTCTTTCGACGGCCTGGCCTCTCGGTTTCCCCCGACCAGCTTCACCCGAATTGCTTGTCCCGCTCCCTCAATCTGATTCCGAAAGACCTGCAACTGCGGATTGTTGGTGTTGGTCAAAATCACATCGCGCCTTCCATCGTGATCCAAATCAAGCAAAGCAAAGGCCCTTCCATCCGCGACACTATCCAGACCTGTGACTCCCGAGACATCCCGAAAAGCCTCGCCACCTAGATTCCAAAACACGCTGTTGCTCTCCTTCCCGCTGAACGAATGGCTCCGCAGCACCGGCTGCCCGTCCACCTTCTTGCTGGTATCAATCACTCCCGGCATCATACCATATTGATTGGCATCCACCCCTTCCTCCTGAAACCGTTTGCTGAGATTACTATCCGAGCGCACGACCGAGCGCCACAAGCTACTTCACAAATCCACCTCGGTTTGCGTTCCCGGCGGAGGTGTGTAGAGCCCGTTCGCCACATAGAGATCCAAAAAACCATCGTTGTTAAAGTCGGCAAACTGACCTCCCCATGACCATCCCGCCTGAGCCACCTCATGATCAGCGGTTTCAAATCTCTCCCCGGTATTTTTCAGAAGCTTGTTCCCCTTCACTCCGTCATACATCCGCTTCTCAAGCCCCTTGAACATGGAGGTAATTCGACTTCCGGCCTTGGAATACATGTAAGTGAAATATGGATCCAACCGCCCGTCATTATCATAGTCCCCCAAGGTCACTCCCATTCCAAAACCTTGCAGCTCACTGCCGGCCACTTCCTCCGTGACATCAATCAAAGTTCCTCCCTCGTTTCTGAAAATGTTGTCCGGCGCATAATCATTGGCCACAAACAAATCAGGATCTCCATCGTTGTCGTAGTCCGACCACGTCCCTTGGAAACTCGATAGCCAAAGGTCCGCTCCTGCGGCCTTCGGAGCCGGGGCAAAGCGCCCACCACCCTGATTAATAAGCAGAACATTCGGAGGTCCCGTCAATCGAAACACAGGGTGATCCTTCCCCCTCCTCCGCTTCCATTCCTCTTGCTCGGTCGGACTCAAAAACTCCGTCGCGAGGACATTACGGGGCCGCGATATCGGGAGCCGATAGGTCGCGATATAAAGATCCAGCAATCCATCTCCATTGACATCGGCCGATGACATCGCTGACGACCAGTAGGGCAATGATCCCGAAACATCCTCTTCGGTCCGGTCATAAAAAACTCCGTCCACGTTTACGAAATAACGTCCCCTCTCCAGACTTCTCCCGATGAAAACATCCTTGTCCCCGTCATTATCAAAATCCGCAAACAAGGAACAATTGCACACTCCGTCCAAATCCAACCCGACCTTCTTGGCGATATCCTCAAAAGTTCCATCCCCCCGGTTCCGCCAGAGCTGGTTCCTTCCCCATCGTGCCGTCACATAAAAATCATCCCAACCATCTTCATCCACATCCACCACCGAAACCGAAGTATGCTGATCAAGTGAATCCCACGTTGCGATGTAGTTCCAATAGTCGCGCGGATACGCAAACTTCGTTCCCCCCGTGAAAAACACCTCTCGAATATAGCGGTCATGCACCGAGCGCCTCGCCTTTTCCAAGTCACCGGACGTCGTTAAAACCCGATCCAACACCTCTTCGAAAAAGGGCTTCTCGCTCACCATTTCCTTGAATTCCAGCGTCTCAATCCGGGCAATGAACCAGCTCCCTTCTTTCTTCACCCAATTGACTCCGATCTTTCCCTTCCAGCTTCCTGTCTTTCCCCCCGCTGTTTCTCCACCCAAAACCATCTTCAGCTTGGTAAAGAATTGATCCTCCGTACCCAGTTCGCCCTTCAACGTGCCCAGGCTGACCTTTTTGAACCCCTTCACTCCCGCGAACAAGGGGCTCCAAATTCCAATTTCCTTCGTCACCTCCACCTCCTCATCCGCGATCCCAAGTTCACTCAAAGTCATTCCCCGAATCTCCTCGGTGATCGTTCTCCTTCCGCTCAAGCCTTTAAAACGAGCCCCCTCCGCGAACAACTTCTCATCCCAAACCACCTCGAGATTCGCAATGGCCCGCTTCAAGCGATTAACCGGAGCCACCAACTCCGCCACCACTTCTTCAGTCTCAATCATTTTGGCATAGGCTTCATCCGCCGTGACCTCCTGCTCTCCCTTCCCAGCGGCGACCTCACTCTGATCCCGACAGGAAAGCACCAGCCCAAGGGCTCCTGCCAACCCAAATCGAATCAGCCCCTTTCCCAGAATCTCCCATGCCTTCATCACTCATTCATTACCGTCTAAATCCGGAATCAGCAATCTCCATCGCCCCTTCGAAGCATCTGCGCAAAACGTTCCATTTTTGGCACAAGAAGGCCCTTCACCCTTCAGAAATAAAAACATAACACTCTGATTTTCAGGGATTTAAATCACACAACTCCCGGAGAATAGAATTTGACGAATCATGGAAAGGTTTGGCATACTCAAGGGAAGGTCACAATTACCCAAGCTAGCAAACTATGAAAATTCCTTTAATTCTTACCACTGGAGTAGCCCTTGGTCTCGCTCACGGTGCCACCATCTCCCATCGGTATTCCTTCGACACGGATACCACCGATTCCGTTGGAGGAAATACCGGTGTCCTCAATAACGGTGCCACCGTCGGCGGCGGAGCCCTTCAACTCACAGGCCTCGGCTCGAGCACCGCCGGCAATCACATGGGATTCACAACCCCCATCGACATTGGCGGCAACTTTGGAGCAAGCGGCGTCACTATTGAAACCTGGTATACCGACAATAACACCGGCACCTGGGGTAAGCTTTTTCAATTTGGTAACAACGCGGTCGGACAGGAACTGGCCTGGACCCATACCCGTGGCAATGGGGAGCAGTCCGGAGTCGACCGCGACGGAGCCCGGCTCCTCGGCGAGCAGATTGCACCGAATGTCCAACACCACCTCGTCATCAGCGTTTCTTCCGATGGCAATCTCAAAACCTGGGTCGATGGCGTCCAAAAACTGACCGACATCGACACCAATGATCTCTCCAACGTCAATACCACCTTCGAAGGCATCGGTGCCACCAGCTGGGGCGATCCCGGCATGAACGGAACCGTTGACGAATTCCGGATCTGGTCCGGTGAGCTGAGTGCCGCCGAAGTGGCTGGAAATCTGGCCGCTGGCCCGAACACCATCGTTCCAGAGCCGAGCGGAATTCTCCTTTCCATCGCAGCAGGAGGGCTCCTGGCATTTCGTCGCAGACGGAGCTAGAGCCGGCTCAATCAATACTCCAAAGGGCCCACCTCAAACCGAGGTGGGCCTTTTTATTGCCGCAAAAGCTTCCATAAATGGCACAATTCCATCCATTCACATCGAAACCAAAAATCTTAACCACCTCATTTCAAGGTCTTTAAATCGTTTTGACGCGAAGTTGGAATTTTGACAAAAGCTCATCACCCGGATATTCTCTTCTTCTGCCCTATCCCCCCCCGCACACACCCCATGTTTAAATGAACCGACAAACAACCTCTCGATACGCCGCTCTTCTCGTCCTCTGCTCGTCCCTCCTCCAATCCCAGGCCGCAACCCTGGCACACCGCTGGTCTTTCGACCTTGATCCCACGGATTCAGTTGGAGGAAATACCGGGATCCTCGAAGGAGGCGCTACCATCACACCCGGACAAATGACACTCACCGGACTTGGCACTTCGGTGGATGCCAATCGCATGAGCTTTACCAACCCGGTTGATATTGGCGGAAACTTCGGAGCCACCGGAGTCACCATCGAAACCTGGTACACCGATACCGGAACCGGCACCTGGGGCAAACTTTTCCAATTTGGCAACAACGCCGTTGGTCAGGAACTGGCCTGGACCCACTCCCGCGGAAATGGCGAACAATCCGGAGTTGATCGCGACGGAGCCAAACTCCTTGGAGAACAAGTAAACCAAAATGAAGAACACCACCTCGTCATCACCGTATCACCCGACGGCAACCTCAACACCTGGGTCGATGGCGTGCAAAAACTCACCGATGTTGACACAAACGATCTTGCCAACGTCAACACCACCTTCGAAGCGATCGGAGCCACCAGCTGGGGCGATCCCGGCATGACTGGCTCAGTCAACGAATTCCGCATCTACGAAGGTGAACTCACCAGCATTGAAGTGGCCGCCAGCACCGAAGCGGGACCCGATGAGCTGTTTGTGGTTTCTGATTCCGATGGTGACGGTCTCCCCGACGCTTGGGAAGAACGATGGTTTGGGGAAGGAAACCTCACCCAGGGTGCGGACGATGATCCCGACATTGATGGACTCACCAATCTCGAAGAATTCGAGTTCAATCAAAACCTCGACCCGAGCTCAGCCGACACCGATGCTGATGGTCTCAATGACGGACGTGAAGTCAACACCGAGAGCACCGACCCGCTCGACGATGATTCCGATGATGACACTCTCACCGATGGGGACGAAGTGATTACGCACCAGACCAGTCCTCTCAACGCTGATTCCGATGGTGACTTTTATGCCGACAATGTTGAAATCGAAAACGATACCGATCCAAACGACGCCAATGATCCCGGACCTGTCACTCCCTCACTTGCCCACCGCTGGTCTTTCACCACGGGCTCCGAGTTGATCGATTCCGTCGGTGGAAACACCGGAATTCTTCGTGCCACCGCCTCCATCTCCGACAACCAGCTCCAACTGGATGGCGCCGGCACCGGGCCGGAAGCTTCCAGCATGGGCTTCACCAGTCCCGTTGATATCGGAGGCAACTTCGGGAGCTCCGGTTTCACCATCGAGACCTGGTATACCGATGCCGGAACGCCTCGATGGGGAAAACTCTTCACCTTTGGAACCAACGCCCCCGGTCAGGAAGTTGCCTGGACCCACCAACGGGACGGTGCCGACCTTGCCCCCGGCTTGGACCGCAACGGTGCCATTGCCATCGACTCCATCCCCTTTGGGTCGGATGACCGCCTCTCTCTTAACGAAGAACACCACCTCGTGATCACAGTCGCACCTGATGGCACGACCAACCTCTGGGTTGATGGAACGCGTGAAATCACCGATGCCGCCACCAATCCAGTGGGTAATATTGTGACGAACACCGAGTCGATTGGCTCCACCGCCTGGAATGACGCCGGTCACCTCGGAACCGTCAACGAATTCCGCGTTTGGGAAGGAACCCTTTCCGAAAACGATGTCACCGCGAGCTTTGCCGTCGGACCCGACGCCCTTCCCGGTCAGAGCGCTCTTGCCCTCACCGGAATTTCCAGGAACTCCACCAATGGCGCCGTCACCCTGACCTTTAACTCCATTGTTGGACGGCGGTATCGAATCGATCGCTCCGCCGATCTCCTTCCTGCAGACTCACCGCTTTGGATTGACATCGATGACGAATTCATCGCCACTTCCGATATCTCCACCTTCACTGATCCCTCCGCAACCGGTGATCGGCTCTTCTATCGGATTGAAGATATCACTAATCAATAACTCCATTTCTCCTTCCTCTGAACGCGCCGGTTGGTTCTCCGCAACCTTCCGGCGCGTTCCTGTCTTTCCTCCCTTCCCTCTTTCGCGACATGAAATCCGTTATCCTTTTCATCTTTCTCATCCCGCTTTTGAATGCCGCCACTCTGGCCCATCGTTGGTCCTTCGACAACGAAACCACTGACTCGGTCGGCGGGGTCTCGGGCATTCTCCAGGGAGGTGCCAGCGTCAGCACGACCCAATTGATTCTTCCGGGAAACGGAACAAGCACCAATGCCAACCGGATGACCTTTGCTTCCCCGATCAACATCGGAGCAAATTTTGGAGCCACCGGAGTCACCATCGAAACCTGGTATACCGACACCGGCACCGGCACCTGGGGCAAACTTTTCCAATTTGGCAACAACGCCGCCGGACAGGAACTCGCCTGGACCCACACCCGCGGCAATGGCGAACAATCCGGGGTCGACCGCGACGGAGCCCAGCTCCTTGGCGAACAGGTGACTCAAAATACCGAGCACCATCTCGTCATCACCGTTTCCCCCGACGGCAACCTCAACACCTGGGTCGATGGCGTGCAAAAACTCACCAACATCAACACCAATGACCTTTCCAACGTCAACACCACCTTCGAAGCCATCGGAGCCACCAGTTGGGGCGATCCCGGCATGACCGGATCCGTCAATGAATTCCGCGTTTATGAAGGGGAACTCACAGCCTCCGAAGTTGCCTCAAATCTTTCCTCCGGTCCTGACAAGGCTCCCGGAAATGGTCCGGTCATCACCTCCTTTTCATCCTCCCATGCCACCCGCCAGGAAGGCGAAAACGCCACCCTTTCCTGGGACATCGATACCACCAATCTCAGCGGATCGCTCTCTCTCGAAATTCGCGACCCGGCAGACACCCTTGTCCACAGTGCAACCACTGCCACCGGCAACACCCCCGTCACCATGGGAGACACCGGAGGAGTCCTTTCCACCAAAATCTTCACCCTCACTGTTTGGGACACTGCTACTCCCGCCAACATCCAAACACGCACGCTTGAGATCGAAGTCGCCCCCGGAATCCCAACCGCCGACGAACAGTCGCTCCAAACAGTTGAAGCCGCGCCTCTCACCATTGTTCTTTCAGGATCAGACCCGAACTCCCACCCGGATCCTGCACTCACCTACTCCATTCTCAATCCACCTTCCGGAGGATCTCTCACCGGCAGTCCGCCAAATCTCAGCTACACCGCTCAAAACGGTTTCACCGGCATCGATTCCTTCTCCTTCAGAACAAGCGATGGAAAATACAACTCCCCTTCCGCCAGCATCACCATTGCAGTTGACCAAGCGCCCACTGCCCCCACGACGTTGAATTTGAGTTCTTTTGAAATTCCGGTGAATCTATCTTCAGGAAACTACCTCGCCGCCCTTACCTCGGATGACCCGAACCTCGACGACACACACAACTATGCTCTGATCTCCGGAGCCGGAGACAGCGACAATAACCTCTTTGCCATCATCGGCAACCAACTTCGCACCGCTGCCGATTTCTCTGGTCAATCCGGCAATCTCTTCAGCATCCGCCTCCGCTCCACCGATCAGGGAGGTCTCTTTTTTGAACAAAGCTTCACTCTTCAGGCCGTCGAACCCACCGAAGAAATCGTCATCAACGAGATCCACGCCAATCCCCCTGAGAACCACATTCATCAGGAGTTTATTGAACTCCACAACCCCTCCACCTCCGCTCAAGACCTCTCTGGCTGGAGACTCAGCAGTGCGGTCGACTTCACCTTTCCAGCCGGCACTTCAATTCCTCCCGGCGGATTCCTCGTCATCGCTGAAGACCCTACTGTCCTGCAGTCCACGCTCGGAGTCACTGCTCTCGGTCCTTTTTCGGGCAATCTCAACTCCTCCGGCGAAACCGTCCGCTTGCGTAACACCACCGATGCCATCATCGACGAAGTCGACTACAAGGTGGGCTTCCCGTGGCCCATCGCCTCGGATGGCGGAGGAGCTTCTCTCGAACTGATTAACCCCTCACTCGACAACAGTCTCGGAAGCTCCTGGCGCGCCTCCATCCCTCAAAACCCGCTCCCTGAAGCCACCCTCCTCGACTTCTCCTCCACCGGCTGGAGCTGGCGGCCCGGTGACAGTGAGGCTTCAAGTCCCACCACAGCATGGCGGGCTCCGGACTTTTCAGAAGACGCCTCTTGGAACACCGCCGCCCAACTTCCCATCGGATACGGCATCGTCAATGGCGTCACCTTGAACACCACCGTTCCGGACATGCGCTTCAACTTTAATTCCATTTTCCTTCGCAACACCTTCACCATTTCCCCGGGAGAAATCCCATCCCAACTCCTCCTGAACTTCACTGCCGATGATGGCTTTGTCCTCTGGATCAATGGAACCGGGATCACCCGTTTTCGCTTTGACACCAACGAAGATCCCACCATCGATGACACCGCCACCGGGACTGGGTCGGAGGGAACCTACGATGAGGAACTCATCGTCAATGCCGGTTCATTTCTCGTTGAGGGTGAAAACACCATCGCCGTTCAACTCTTCAATGCCACCACCGGAAGCAGTGATCTCGGTTTCGATCTGCAGCTCGTTCGTCCTTCGGCGGAAAACGCCCTCCCCCAACCCAGTCCGGGAGCCCCCAACATCGTCTTTGCCCAGAACGCCCCACCCAACATCCGGAAAGTCAATCACTCTCCCTCACAGCCGAGTTCCAGCGATCCGGTCGTAGTGAGTGCGCGGGTTAGTGACCCCGACGGAATCGCATCCGTTTCCCTCGAATACCGCGTTGTCGCACCCGGAGATTACATCCCCGCCCGGCTTCCTCTTCCCATCGCAGGAAACAACATCAACACTTCCCAGTCGCGCCCCGAAAACCCGGACTATGAGTCTGACTGGATCACCATTCCCATGGTCGACGACGGCACCAGTGGAGACCCCCTCGCCGGCGATGATCTCTTTTCCGCAACCCTTCCGACGGCCGCCCATCGACATCTTGTCCGCTACCGGATTACAATCTCCGACACCGTGGGAACTTCCGCTCGCGCGCCTTATTCCGATGACCCTTCCCTCAACTTTGCCTACTTTGTTTACGATGGGGTTCCCGCCTATCAGGGCATAGATGCCGCAACGATGTCCGACGCTCTTCCGGTGTATCACCTCATCATTCGCGATGAAGATTACGAGGAAGCCGTGGCCTACAACAGCAGCGACCAAATCAACCAGGGAACCGAAGCCCGCTTTCTCTACAACTGGAATGCAACCTTGGTCTACGATGGGCAGGTTTACGACAATATCCGCTTCCGCCTCCGGGGGGCCAACGGACGCTATCAGGGACGAGGGAAACGCTCCATGCGGGTCCGCTTCAATGATGGTAAATTCCTTGAAGCACGGGATCAAAACGGTCAAAAGTTCGACAATCCCTGGCGCACCCTCACCCTTGGAAAAGGAAACAGCAACCGCTCGACCATGACCTTCGGTCTCAACGAAGCGGTCAATTATCATCTCTTTTCGAAGATGGGTGTTCCTGCGGCCAATACCCTCTTCATTCAATGGCGTGTCATTGACGGCGAGGCCGAATCTCCCGACCAATGGCGCGGAGACTATCACGGAACATACTTTGTTTCGGAAACCTACGACGTTCGTTTCCTCGACGAACACGACCTTGAAAAAGGCAACCTCTACAAGCTCATCAACCAAACCACCAACTGGGAAAAGCAACAACGCTACCAAGGAAAATTCGCCCCATTCGACGGCAGCGACCACAACACCATCGAAGGCAACCTCGATGGAAACGACTCCCCCGCCTACATCGACGCCCACGTGAACCTGGAGAAGTATTACGCTTACCATGCCGTGGTGGAAGCCCTTCGCCACTACGACTACTGGCCTTCCGCCAACAAAAACATGGTCTACTACTTCGAGCCCGATTACCTCCCCGCAAACGGTCAAAAAGGAAAACTTTGGATCCTTCCTTGGGACACCGACTCAACCTGGGGACCCACTTACAACAGCGGGCACGATGTCGTTTACAACTCCCTCTTTGATGCCGCCGGCGGAGGAAGTGACAACGCCAGCAACCCCACCCTTTGGCCAGCCTACTACAACACCGTCCGCGAAATGCGCGACCTCCTTTGGCAGGAAGACCAGATCAATCAGGTCATCGATGACTATGCCGCCATCATCTCACCCCTCGTCCCCGCCGACTTTGCCCGCTGGAAGGGCGCGCCATCCGATGTCGGGAACTACAATCATCTGAGTGGCCCAGGGATCAGCTCGCTGGATGGCTATGTTCAGGACATGAAAAACTTCGCCTTCTCCGGTGGCTCCTGGCCAGGCGGAAACGATTCGGCCATGGCCCAGGCCAACGACAATGGAGCGAGCGGCCAGCAAGGAAGGGATGCTTGGCTGGATATTCACCAGGGCGAAAACGGAGAGGCCTCGCGCATTCCGGATACACCCGTGCTCACCTACACCGGCCCCGCTGGATTCCCAACCAATGCTCTTTCCTTCCAGACCACCGCATTTGCCGACCCCCAGGGGAGCGGGACCTTTGGCGCTCTCGAGTGGCGTCTCGCTTTGATGGACGAACCCGGAGCATTTGAAATTGATGCCTCGTGGGAATCCGGTGAACTCGCCACCTTTTCCAATACCATCGCCATTCCCACCACTGCAGTCCGTTCCGGCTCCATCTATCGGGCCCGGGTTCGGCACCGGGACCATAGCGGTCGCTGGAGTCATTGGTCCACGCCCGTCGAGTTTACGACGACCTTGCCTGATATCACCCCTTATCTCGATAACCTCGTGATCACCGAGGTCATGTATCATCCCTCCGATCCTTCTTCGGCGGAAACCTCATCGGGATTCGATGACGATGATCTTTTCGAATACCTCGAACTCAAAAATGTTGGAACCACTGCACTGGATCTCACTGATCTTCGTTTCACCAAGGGAATCGATTTTGACTTCCTCGACGCCAATCAAACGACCCTCGCGCCTGGAGAAATCGTTGTCGTCGTCCGCAGCATTCCCGCCTTCCAGTTCCGTTATGGCAACGGAACCACCATTGCCGGTGAATGGGACCCCGACGACAAACTCAGCAACAGCGGCGAACGGGTCAAGTTGTCCTTTGGTGCAGGCGACGCCATCCGGGACTTCACCTACTCGGACTCCCTGCCGTGGCCCACTTCACCCGATGGCTCCGGGCGATCGCTCACTCTCCTGACACCGGACACGGTGCCCGACCACACTCTGGCCTCTAGCTGGCGGGCCAGCTTTAACGAAACAGGAACTCCCGGAAATGATGAATCAGATGACCCCTTCGGCGACTGGCTGGCTTCCATGGGCGAAAGCAACCCTCTCGATCCCTTCAACGAAAGCTCGATGAACAATCTCCTCGCCTACGCCCTCGGTGCCGACCTCTCAGCGGACATCGACCATCCAAAGCTCTCATTCATCGAAGACCGACCGGCTCTCACCTATCGAATTCGCCAAGGCAGTAATCCAGTGAATTACCTGGTCGAGGTGTCCCATGATCTCATCACCTGGCACAGTGGACCGACCCACACGCTCCCGATTGATGAAGCTTCCGACAATGGCGATGGAACTTCATCTGTCACCGTTCAGGCAATCAACACTCTGGATTCCAAACAATTCCTCCGCCTGCGGGTGCTCCTTCCCTGAGACATACTTTACCTCGATCGAAAGATGTCACTGACCAAAGACTCGATCACCAGAGTTCTAAGTCCACCGCCCTCAGCATCTACCTTGGTCAGAATATCCCCGATGGTAAATCGGTCCACGGCCTCCATGTGACGGCCAGTGGCATAGGTGAGAACAGTCGTCACCAAATGCTTCTTAAAAACATCCGACCGGGTCGTTACGAGAAGTTTCCTCAGTTCGCTGAATCCGGCAAATTTCTCACCCGAGGGCATCTCCCCGGAAGCATCGACCTTGAGTTCCTTGGCATTTTTATTCGCCTTCGGATAACGATCCCGCCAACGTCCCAGTTCGTTGAAGGATTCCAATCCAAAACCAGGCGGGTCAATTTTGCGATGGCACTCGGCACATGTCTTGGAATCGAGATGTTTGGCCAGCCGTTCCCGCAAAGTCGTGGCGCCCCGCACATCGGGTTCGACCGGCGGTACTTCGTCGGGTGGAGGAGGTGGAACCACCCCTAAAATATTTTCCGACACAAAGACACCCCGTGTCACCGGTGAGGTCTCGACTCCATTCGCGCTCACCGTGAGCACAGCAGCCATCCCCAGAATCCCTCCCCTTCGGCGCTTATCCGGCACTTTTACTTTCTGAAACCCGTCCTTTAGCCGAAGCGACTCTCCCTCCGGAAATTGGTAATGCTTCGCGAGATATTTATCGACGAAGGTATAGTCGGCATCGAGCAACTCAAGGACAGGTCGATTTTCCCGAAGTGCATGGGCGAAAAAGTGCCTCACCTCCCCTTTCATCGATGCCGGCCAGTTTTCCGCATAATATCGGCGGGCTCTCTCGCGAGGGGGAGGCATCGAACCTAAATCCCGCAAATTTAACCAGCTGTCCAAAAAACTATTCACGAAGCCTTCCGAGCGCGGATCTGCAAGCAGCCTCTTCACCTGCCCCCGCAGAACATCGACTTCGTTCAACCGACCGGACTCGGCATGCTTCATCAATTCCTCATCCGGAGGAGCAGACCACAGCGCATATGACAAACGGGCAGCCAGGTCGTAGGGTTTTAGCTCCGGCTTCTCTTCCGGAGTAATTTCGCTGAGGTAGAAGAAGGAGGGCGAGCAAAGAATGAGTTTAACCACATCGAGAGCGGCCTGCCTCGGGTTAGCCCCTTCCTTGATTCGTTTCCCGTGGAAACTCCTGATTCGCTCCCGGTCTTTGGCATCGAGCGGACGACGAAAGGCCCGCCGAGCAAAACCCTCCAGTTGCTCAATCGCTTTTCCAGCCACGAATCCCTCTTTCCCAAACACGGCCTTGTCTTCCTTGACGCCATCCTCCTCGGGCATTGGACCTTGGACCTTGATTTCAGAAATCCGCAAATGAGGGAGCTTCCCCTCCCTCAGCAGGGTCTTGCGACTGACTCCATCAACAGGGTTTTTGAACTCATTCTTATAACGTTTGTTGAGTTCAATCACCGATCTTCTCGATTCATAGGGCCCATTCGGAAAAATGAATCGAGGAGTCTGCCCGGCCTCAAGCCAGACCCGGAATTTGATCCACTCGGGTTTCTTGTCCGGCACTACCGACTTGGCCAAAATTGGCTCAATGTGCTGGGGATAATGGATGTGCCCCTTGGTGGCATCACCCGGCACAACGCCCATGATAAAAGGCTCACTCAGATCGATTCCGAAAATCTTGGGGTCGTAATGAGTGTCTCGATGCATCCCTTGAACCAAAACTTCAAGGTCGTATAGCCCCGAGACGGGAACCCCTTCCAGGAAGTCCTCAATATGTCCGTAACTGCCCTGCCGGGTATCCGTGTCCGGCTGCTCGTAGATGCAAAGAAACTTGTTTTTAAAAACCGCCCGGTGCGAACCTGCAAGCTCCTCGTACTGTTTGAAATTCCCGGTAAAATGCCAGGACTTCGGCTTCATCTCCGGCTTCCCAAGTCGATGTTCAACCAAACGCTGGGCCGACAGAAAATACTGGTCGAGGAGAAAACCCGAAGTCACCAGACTCTCGCCAATGGTGTCGATGTGTCTGCTCGTTTTCTCTTTTGGAAAATCAGCAGTCAGTCCCAACGTATCAACCCTCCGGCCAAAAAGGAACTCGAGAGTCTTCTCATATTCACGGTTTGAAAGCCGGCGCATGACCGTCTTCCCGCCGTTGCTCTCAAATCGCCCGCGTGCTGCCGCGACCTCGGAACGCAAAGTGCGCACCAACTTCAAGCGCTCCTCGTCTTCAGGCTGATCCTTTTTCTTCGGAGGCATCTCCTTCAAGGTCACCTGATCAATGATCTCCTGCGCCATGATCAGATCATGAATGCTCTGAAGCGGGATCGTCAGGCTCTCAAATTCCCGCTCTCCTTTTTGCGACGCCGAGTCGTGGCAGTCGTAACAGTAATCAGCCAGGAAATCGACAACCACTTCCTTCGAAGACGCCTCCTTCCCGTTCAAAACACTGCACAACGCAGCCAGAAGCAGGACACATTTTCTCATTCCTTGATCTAAGATCGATTCGTATGGAGCCTATGAAAAGGTCCCGCTGCTATTTCCAAACGACTCTGTCTCGACACCCATTCGCTGGGCGATGTCAGTAAACAGATTACAAAGCGGAACCTTGTTAATGCCCTTGGACTCAACCTTTTTGAATTCGCCATGGCGATAACCACCTCCGGCAAGGATTACCGGCAAGTCCGAATTTGTGTGGGAGTTCCCACTACCAATCCCACTCCCGAAAAGAACCGAAGTTGAATCGAGCAAAGTGCGTTCTCCATCCGTGATGGACGATAGGCGGTTCAGGAACTTCCCAAAGTGCTCCAGTTGATAAGTCTCCAGCGCAATCAGGTGGGCAATCGACTCCTCCTTGTTCCCGTGATGGGAAAGGCTGTGGTATGACTTGTCGATTCCAAGATGCTGCGGAAGAAAGCAGCCGCCGATTTCCAAAGTGGCAATCCGCGTTGAATCGGTTTGCAGCGCCAGTGCCATCAACTCATAGAGAATGGGTAAATCTTCAACGGTATTTGCATTGGCCGGCTTTTCGAAAGGAGCATCCGGCTTGGCATGGTCGGTCCACTGGCTCCTGAGTTCGAGGCGTTTCTCGACATCACGAATCGAGGTGAAATACTCATCCAGTTTTTCCCGATCCTCCCGGTTCACTTTGCGCGCCAATCCCTTCGCTTCGTCGTTCACCGCATCCAGAATCGATTTCTGAAGCTTGTTTTCCTCTCCCCGCTGTCGCTGCCTCGCCGGACTGTCATTCGCAAAAAGACGTTCAAAGAGCTCGCCCGGACTTGTAATGGGTGGCACCCGAACTCCGGATCGTGTCCACGATAGCTGACATCCTCCGTGGATTCCCCCTTCAGAGCCAACCGTGAGAGACGGGAACCGGGTCTGGTTCCCAACCTTCTCCGCGAGAAACTGATCGATCGTGACATTTCCATCTTCCCGGTCTCTGGCCTCGGAGTGCAGCACTCCGGAAAGAAAAGAGTGAACCGCAAAGTGCCCCCCTTTGATCCCGTGGTCGAGCCCGCGATAAACCGTCATCTGCTCACGCAGGGCCTCCAGCGGTTTCAGTAAAGTTGTCGTCTCGTAGCCCTTGCCGGCCGTCGACGGAAAGAAACTTTTCTGCTGAAATCCCAGCAAATTTCCGACCGCCACAAAACGTCGGGCCGCAATCCCGGCCCCATGGGTCGATTGAACCGTCGCGGGCGAGCCGGCGGTCTTGGCCATCAAAGACGAAAGGCCCGGCAAGGCCAGGGTCGCCCCCGCTGTCTGGAGCAAAAATCGTCGGCGATCAATCACAGGTTTCATGGGTAAAGATATCTACGGTTTTGGGTGGGCGGGACTTTCACTTCCAACTCCTTCGACTAACTCAATTCTCATTCAAATCAAACGTTAAAGAGTTCCCTTCTCCTTCTTCAACCGAAGCTGCCCGCATGCGGCATCGATGTCATGACCTTTTTCCAAACGAAGAGTCGCAGAGACCCCGGCATTGGTGAGCACGCTTTTGAAGCGCTTGCAGCTGGCGTCCGAGGGGCGAATCCACTCCAATCCCTCGACAGTATTGTAGGGAATCAAGTTTACCTTGGCCTTGATGGAAGCAGCGCGTTTTGCGAGAACACTTGCGTGTTCAAGGTCGGCGTTCACGCCATCGATCAGGATATACTCCAGCGTGATTTTTTGATTCTTCTTTGAATTCCAAACGCGAAGGGCATCAAAAAGTTGCGCCACCGGAAACTTCCGGTTCACCGGCATGATCTTGTCACGCGTTTCGTCATCCGGACCATGCAATGAAATGGCAAGGCGGATTTGCCGGGGAATCTCCGCAAGCTTCTTGATCTGGGGAACCAGCCCCGAAGTGGACACCGTGATCCTACGCGCTCCGATGTTCAGCCCCCAATCAGAGGTGATCATCTCCAAAGCCTCACAGAGGTTTTTAAAATTGGCCAAAGGTTCTCCCATCCCCATAAAGACGAGATTATTGACCTTTTCGCCTGAAAGTTCCTCAGCCAAAATGATCTGCGACACAATCTCCGCAGAGGTGAGATTCCGTGTAAACCCATCGAGTCCGGAGGCACAAAACTTACACGCGTAGGCGCAACCAACCTGAGAAGAAACGCAAAGGGTATGGCGGTCCGACTTTTCTCCATAGAGCGCCGGAGATGCCGGAATCAGAACAGTTTCGACATACCGACCATCGGAGAGCTCCAGCAGGAATTTACGAGTCGTGTCTTCGGACCCTTTGGTCAGGGTGTGTTTCAGAGGTCGAAGCGGATATTGCTCGGAAAGAGCATTGCGAAGGGCTTCGGGAAGATTGCTCATTTCATCCCAGGAACGAACCCGCTTCTTATAAATCCAGTCAAGGATCTGGGTGGCCCGGTAGGCGGGTTGGCCATGCTCCTCGAGGAGGGTCGCAAGTTGGGTTTTGGTCAGCATTTCAGGATACGGGGCGGCAGAGCACAAAAGGAGAAACCACAAGCGCATCAAATTGCTGATCGGAGTCCTCCCATTGCCCCGCATGGAGGGCTTCAATCTTCACCAGATCGGCCGACTTTAGCCAGCTTTCCACCTTTTCTTTGCAGTCGGACGAGATGGCCGCACCCACCTCTTCGAGTTTCCACGCAGGATCGACAAAAAAGAGAACCCCATTCTGGAAATGCTCCTTAAGATACTCCCAGCCCACCTGACCCGAGTATTTCGCCAGTTTTTCCTCCGGACTCGACTGATCCTCGCCGAGGATTCCATATCGCATTTCATCTGAAGACATCGCTTTAAAGTAATTGAAGTGAGTGGTTTCCCTTGCCCAGTTTGCCGCCCCCGGCAATCCGGCACCGCAAGCCACCATGCCCGCGCAAAAACTCCTCCGTCCCCGGAGCACAGGCTTCATCCATCCAATAGCAAGGCCGGGCCTCTTCACTGCCGGATAGCTCGATCCCGCCCAAGCGGAACTTTTTCCCAATCAATTCATTCAGGTCCACCCCTTTGATTAGGACGTTTCGACGAAAAGCACTGGGCTCCAGATCGGGCAATTCAAATTCACTCATGACCCTCTCATAGGTTGCCTCATCAAATAAAGTCACCTGGCCCTTGTAGTCCTCCTTGTAATCGAAAAACCGGTCATTCGTAATTCCCCTCCCCGCCACGAGCTCAATCTCGTCGCAAGCCAGGATTTCGAAATCCTCTGCCCCCTTGCCGTGGCGACCATAGTAGTTGTGACCGGGAGAGATAAAAAGGTGGGTCACTTCCACCAGGTGCTCGCTCATGCCCGGACCCTAGCAGAGAAACGATGGGGAGCAAATCTCGCGATTCGATGCTTCGTGCCCCGGCGGCCGCATGTCCGATGAAGAGATCCGGTTGTTTCCGGGGACTTAGCGGCTCCTTTGAGTCGCCTGTCTGGGCCTGCTGGTGCGGGGTTGCGGAGCTGGCCCCGGGGTCGGGCGTTGCACCGACGGGCGGGATTTCCGAGGTGTCGGGCGGGATCGTTGCACGGCCGGAGGTGAAGGCGTCGCACGCGAAACCGGACGCTGAACCGTCGGAGTGGGGCGGGGCGTCGGAGTTGGACGATGGGACGAATTCCCGTTTCCTGTCCGGATCGTAGGAATCAACGAGGTTGGAGTCCTGACAACACGCGGCCTGACCACGGGCGTCTGAATCACAGGGGGGCAGTAAACATCATCGTCATAGATCAAATCGTTGTGAACGATGATCGGAGGATTCACAACGATCTGACCGTTCGCCGCAGGAGGAGCGACAATCCCGGCAGGTCTCTTGAGATCCTCCACAGCCCTGGCCAGCCTTTCCATACTCAAATCTCTTCTTTCCTTCTCGTTCTCCTCCCTCATCGCAATCATCTGGTCGCTCACCGCCTTATTGGATCGCAGCTGCGCCAAATCCTCATTCTTCAAGGCCCGTAAGGCCCGGTCACGGTCGTAGTAAAAGCGATCCTGCCAAGCCACGGGCAGATTTGGAAACGACACCCGGGCGATGCCTCCCTTGTGTCGAAACGTCACTCCGATATCAGTCACGCGGCTAATCACAATCTCATGAAATGGTTCTCCGGTGTTTGTCACGAGTAGATCGAGCTCTTCCCCTTGAGCTTGCAGGCGAGCCAATCGGCGGGCCTCTTCATTTGAATCTTCCTTCACCTTCTTGTCCCCGGCTTCGGAGACCAGCTTCACCACCGCGGCCACAGGCTTGGTCACAAAATTGTTTTTTGCCGCGTCCTTCGCCAAATTTCTCAGTTCATTGAGGACATTCATTTGCTCGGCATCCTGCTTATGCCTCAGGTTTTGCTCCGAAATCATTCTCTCCTCCAAACGCTGCAACTTCCCTTCCAAAGCCGCAATTTTTTCCTCCGACTGATCACCGGGAACCAAGGCAACTTCTGCTTTCTCCTGACATGAAATCAGAAGGAACGGGATGGTAAAAATGGGAGTGATCAACTTGAGCATGGCAATGGGCGAATTCCGATTGGACCTATTCTAACTCCGGATCATTCAATTCCACGGAAAAAAAAGCGTTTGGAGGATAGCGATAGCGGAACCTTCCCCGGCTCTTGGTTGATTTGAATCACTAGTATTTTTCAACTAACTCCGCAAGAGCGTGAACAAGTGCCAATTTGGGCGAACTCACTGAATTGTTGGTCAAAACTGCAAAAGCATACTTCCTTCCACTCAGACCCGGGAAGAACCCCACATAGGCCTTCACCCTTGTGATACTTCCCGATTTCGCCCTCAGTCGACCTTCCAGGACCGTCCCCTTTCCAAAGCCCGCCATTGTCCCTGATCGTCCGGCCACCGGAAGCGATTCTTCAAAAAATCGACCCGTCTTGTGCTTCCGTGCCTTCTTCAAAATCATCGCCAATTGCCGGGCCGTCATCGTATTCCTCGGCGACAGTCCCGATCCGTCGTGCATCACAAATCCTGTCAAATCGACCCCCTGCCCTTTCCAATGCCTTCGGATTTTCGCCACCGATCCTGCCGTAGAGCCCCCAGGTGTCAGCGCCTTAAACATCGAGTCGGCGTAGAGATTCACACTCCGATGGTTCGTCGCTGTCACGATCTTGGCCAGAGGCGGTGATTGCTGCACATAAACAGGCTTTAGACCATCCACCTGAACCTCACCAACCCGGGCACGTCCCTTCACCAAAACCCCCTTCTCTTCCAAAAACGCCTTTAACGCCGTCGCACACATCAGAGGAGGATTAGGCAAGGCCCCATTGATCGTAAACCCTCCTCCTTTCGGAATCGTTCCCCGCATCGACAGCACCAGCGCCCCCGGCCCTCCATAGACATATCCCTGGTCGCCGCTTCCGAACGATCCGGTTTTCATGTGATTTTCAAACTCCACCCCCGGCGGCTTCGGCCACACCTTGGTCAACGTCGCAGATTCCCCGATGACTTCCCCACGAAAAGTCAGCGCAAACGAGTTCTTGTGAAAATTCACCCCCGATGGCCCGGCCCCATAATAATTCCCCACATCTCCCCAGGCCCAATCGTTTGGAGTCGTCCGTGACTCAAACCTCGATGGATCCGCCACCACATCACCTAATATTTCTCTCAGCCCTGCCGCCTTCAGCGCAACCACCCACTTCTCAAAATCCCCCGTTAAGCTCGTCGCCCCCAAAGTAGGGTCCCCTCCGCCCTTAACCACCAGATCATCCCCCTTCAAAAACACCTTGGTCTCAAAAACATACTCCGGTCCCAGCACCTGCAAGGCCGTTGCCGTCGTAATCGCCTTCATCGTCGATGCCGGAATCAACCCGGTATCCGCCTGCCACTCCATCACCGGAATCTCTCCCTCCATCGGAATGACACACACCCCGGCCGACGCCGTCTTCATCGAAGGATCTGCCAACAGCTCACGCAAAGTCGGATCAATCTCCTGAGCCGGCAAGTGCAGGGGCATCAACATCAAAGCAATCGCAAAATGCATGCCTCCAGTCTGCAAACCCCCTCCCGCTTGCCGACTCTTTTCGCCCCCGATTGAACGCCACCTTGTCATCGTGGTCCCAATAAAATACTCCTACCATCATGCTCAAGTCCCTCTTTGCCGCCTTCACCCTCGTCCTCCTGCTCCCATCGTGCGATCCAGCCTCCGAAGACGACCACACTCCGTCCGGCAAGCATCAAAGCACTGCTGTCATTCAGATTCTTCCCTCCACCCCTGTCCTGGCCGACCCCGCCCTACGCACTGAAAACTTCATCGCCAACGAGATTGCCAGTCTCTCCATGGGTGAGGTCTTGAGGCAAGCTGCCTCAAAAAATGGTTGGAAAAATCGAAATATCAAGGTCGAGGACGTTCAAAAATCCCTCAAAGCCGAACGCATCACCGGAACCGACATGGCCCGCATTACCGTCTATTCCGACGACGCCGCCCTCGCTAAAGAAACCGTTGAAGGAATCATCGAAGCCTACATTTTCATCCGTCAAAGAACCGAAGTCGACATGAGCGAACGAAGGCTTGCAGCTCTCGATCACGAACTCATCGCCCAATCAGATCTCGTTCAGGACCTCCGCAAGGATCTCACCGTCCTCATCCAGCAATATGGCATTCCCTACTTCCAGAGTGCTCCCAACCCCGTTGGCCAAACCGAACTGGAACTGTTCGCAACCTCCCGAAAGCAACTCCAGAAATTAAAAATCGAATCAACACTTCTCAAAGGAAAATTGCGCGTCCTTGAAGGTAATCAAGCCGAACGTGAGAAGCTCGTGCCACAAATCGAAGTTCTTGCCGCCCAAATCGACGCCCTTGGCGACATCGTCGATGACCGTCAGGACGACACGGTCGACCTATCTCTCAAACAACACACCTACCAACAAGCCAAAGACACTTACGAACAATCCCTGGGAATGCTTCAGAGCATGAAAGCCCGCCAACAAGAAGCCCGCATCGCTCGTAAAATGCCCCTCACCCCCCTCATCATCCGTCAAAAGGCCCGGTGATGAATCGCCCCCAACTGAGCAAAGCCGCCAAAGGTAACTTTCCAAATCACGACAAAATGCCATCCTCCCGTCCATGATCCGCAAGCTCCTTCCCTGTATCGCTCTCCTCCTCCCCGCCCACGCCTCCGAATGGGTCACCCTTTTCAATGGCAAGGACCTCTCCGGCTGGACTCCCAAAATTGCCCAACACCCCCTCGGCGAAAACACCTTCGACACCTTCCGCGTCGAAGACGGCATCCTCAAATGCGAATACGACAAATACCCCAGGTTCGACAAAAAATTCGGCCACCTCTACTCCAACCTCTCCTACTCCCACTACCTTCTCCGCATGGAGTATAAATTCACCGGGAAAATGATGCCCGACGCCCCCGGCTACGTGAATCTCAACAGCGGCATCATGGTCCACTCCCAGCCGCCCCAAAGCATGACCCTCAATCAAGGCTTCCCCGTCAGCCTCGAATTCCAGTTCCTCGCCGATGAAGGAAAAGGAAAACGCCCCACCGGCAACGTCTGCACCCCTGGCACCAACCTCGAGATGGACGGCAAGCTCGTCACCCAACACATCGTCCAATCCTCCGCCCCCACCATCCCTGCCGACCAATGGGTCAAAATTGAAATCGAAGTCCGGGGGAACAAAGAGATCATCCACCGGGTCAACGGCAGGGAAGTCCTGCGCTATCAAAAACCCCAGCTCGACCCCAAAGGCGCCGTCGTCCCCACCGAATCCCTCCTCAAAGCCGGCCAGCCCCTCCAACTCTCCCACGGCCACATCGCCCTTCAGGCTGAAGGCCAACCCGTCTGGTTCCGCAACATCCAGCTCAAACAACTTGAGAAGTAAGCCCCCATTTCCGTGCTCGATTCCCGGCTCTTGACTCTGCGCTCTCCCACTCCCGAAGACCTCCCGAAACTCGCCGCCCTCGGCCGGGACACCTTCGTCGAAACCTTCGGCGACCTCTACACCCCCGAAGACCTCAACTTCTTCCTCGAAGAGGCCTACCACGATCAGGTTGTCGCGGAGGAACTTGCCGACCCCGGGCTCACCCACCAAATCATCGAATATCAGGAGCAACTCATCGCCTTCGCAAAAATCGGCCCCGTTCATGTCCCTGTCGACAAGCCCGCTCCCGGTTCGATGGAACTCGGGCAACTTTACGTCCTTCGCGAGTTTCTCGGCCAGGGCCTCGGCGACAAACTCATGACCTGGGCTCTTGACCGGTTTGCGGCTTTCAACCCTCCCGAACTCTACGTCAGCGTCTTCAGCGAAAACGAACGTGCCATTCGCTTCTACCAAAAATACGGATTCCAAAAGTGCGGCGAATACGGCTACCCCGTCGGAAACCACATCGATCTCGAGTGGATCATGAAAAAAAATCGGATTTGCGGGAATAATTTAGCTTTAGGCAAATCCCCCGTTTTATGATTACCTCAGGATTACGCAGGAAGAATTGCTCTTTCTGCGCAACCAATTAAAGAAATGAAAACTACCATCACCATGATCGCTGCTTGCGCAGCATTCACGGCCGGAGCGATTGCCGCTCCCGCCGCGATCGGTGCGACCTCCACTGCGGAAGTCGTTGCCGCCAAGGAAAAAACCGTCATCCTCGAGGTGTCGGGCCTTAAATGAGCCGCCGGTTGTCCCAAAAAAGTGCAGGCTGCACTTTTAAGCGTCAAAGGAGTCTCGAATGCAACATGCGGAACAAAAACCGGCGACAAAGCCGATACCACCGTTACCGCTGATTCATCAGTGAAGGTCAAGGCCCTCATCAAAGCCCTCAAAGCGAAGGGCTTCGGTGCCAAGGAAAAGGCCAAGAAGAAAAAGGCCGCCTAATTGGCCCCTTTCATCTTTCAAACCAGAACCCCGCACCGCTATGGCAGTGCGGGGTTTTTCGTCTTTTGGAACTTAAAAAACTTAACACCCGCCCCCCTGCCCACTAGACAAAGCCATGTCTCACACCATCACCGTCCTTCCAGGCGACGGCATCGGACCAGAAGTCATGGACGTTGCCCTCGAAGTCCTCGACGCAGTCGCTTCCAAATTCGATTTCCAGATCTCCCGTTCCACCCATCTCGTCGGTGGCGCCGCTCTCGATGCCACCGCCAACGAGACCCCCCTCCCAAAGGAAACCATCGAAGCCAGTGAAAAGGCTGATGCCATCCTCTTCGGCTCCGTCGGTGGTCCCAAATGGGAAAATCTCCCCCCCGAGATCCAGCCCGAGCGGGGTGCCCTTCTTCCTTTGCGGAAACACTTCGGCCTCTTCGCCAACCTCCGTCCCGGCTCCTGTCTCCCCGCCCTCACCCACGCCTCCCCCGTCAAAAACGAACTCATCCCGAATGGCTTCGATGTCCTCTGTGTCCGCGAACTCACCGGCGGCATCTACTTCGGCGATCCCAAGGGCCGCGAAGAACGCGATGGCGAAACCGTCGCCTTTGACACCATGGTCTACAAGAAATCCGAGATTGAAAACATCCTCCACGTCGCCTTCAAAGCCGCCATGGGCCGCGACAAACGCCTCACCTCCGTCGATAAAGCCAACGTCCTCGCCACTTCCGTCCTCTGGCGTGAAACCGCGAACGAAGTCGCCGCCCACTACCCCGAGGTCACCATGGACCACCTCTATGTTGACAACGCCGCCATGCAACTCGTCAAGCGGCCCGACTCCTTCGACGTCCTCGTCACCGAAAACCTCTTCGGCGACATCCTCTCCGACGAAATGGCCATGATCTCGGGCTCGCTCGGCATGCTCCCCTCGGCCAGCCTCGGCAAGATCGGTGACAACGGACTCTACTTCGGCATGTATGAGCCCTCCGGCGGTTCCGCTCCCGACATCGCCGGCCAGGGCATCGCCAACCCCATCGCCCAAATCCTTTCGGTCTCCATGCTCCTGCGCTACTCCCTCGGCGAAGCCGCAGCCGCAGATGCCATCGAGGCCGCCGTTCAAAGTGCCATCGACTCCGGCCTCCGCACCGGCGACCTCTTCACCGGAGCCGAAGGCGAGAGCAAGGTCAACACCGCCGAAATAGGCGCGGCCATCCTCACCAACCTCGCGTAACCGGGAGCCCCCCTTCATCACCAAGCCCGGCATGAAACCATGTCGGGCTTTTTTTCTTCAAAAAAGTGCCTCCCGGGTGTCCGTTTTTACGGACGGAACCCACATGAATCGCCGGCCGGCTCGCGGAAAAAGCTCGGGCCGCATCACCCCAGGGGCGGAATTTTTGAAGCTTTCAAGGCCGCTTTCTTTTCCCGGGCTCCTTTGAAGAAACTCTTCAAAATTCCGACACATTCATCTTCCATCACGCCCATTGTGATCTCACAACGGTGGTTCAGCGGCGGGTTGCTTTGAAGAAGATTGATCCACCCGCCAGCCGCTCCACCTTTCGGATCCATCGCCCCGTAGACGACACGATCCGGGCGACAGTGCACGATCGCGCCGGCACACATCGGGCAAGGTTCCTTTGTGACATAAAGTGTCGCCCCTTCGAGTCGCCAATCACCGTAGGCGGTTTGGGCCGAGGTGAGCGCCAACATCTCGGCATGGGCGGTGGCATCTTTGAGCGTCTCAACCTGATTCCAGGCCCGGGCAATGATTTGCCCATCACGCACAATCACGGCTCCGATGGGAACTTCGCCGACTTCGTAGGCACGCGAGGCTTCCCGCAACGCCTGACCCATAAAAAATTGGTCGCTCTGAAAGTCAATCGACTGCTCGCTCTCGAAGTCAAAGTTCATGCCGTTGGTTAACGCATCCCGCCACCGCTGGGAAGACTCTCTTGTGAAAGGACGACGACCCGGCCCTCCCGCACCTGCCATTTCACATTGCGACCATCGATCAAACAGCCATAGATCCTTTCGTCATCATCGTGATAAGCCGGTCGCGGGTCGACTGCGAGAATTTGGCGAATCAACACCATCTGGTCATCGCTTACTTCACTTCGGATCTCATCGGAAAAGCGGACTTCCAACAAGACGGGAGCCTCTTTCGCAAAACCACCGGTGGCCCCGGGAATGGCTTCGGCATAAGGAAGGTAGGGTTTGAGATCGAGCACAGCAGTGCCATCGACGAGGTCCAGTCCGCCCACCTCAAGAGCATCGTCATGCACCGCATTCAAGGTGACCAGGGAAAGCCCGATCCGATTGGGACGAAAAGGAGAGCGGGTCGCAAAGACCCCCTTCTTTTCATTTCCACCCAAACGCGGTGGACGGACCAACCATCGCGTGTCGGTTTCCTCGACCTGATCAAAAAGGAAAACGATCCAGATGTGGCTAAATTCTTCCAGGCCACGACACGCTCCGGCGGGCACTTCTTTGGAGAAAACAATCCGCCCGCGCGCTTCCGGGACAAGTCCGCTTTGTCTCGGAGTGCCGAATTTTTCGCCAAAACAGCTCTCAACCCGTCCGATGGGCTTCATGGAAATCTCATCGTTCATCCCTCAATAAAAGCGGGAGCAAGGTCGGCACGCGAGTATTCCTTTCCCACCGCATCACAAAGGAGATTCGACGAGATCCGTCCACTTTCCAGAATGGTCGGCAATCCGCTCCCCGGATGGGTCCCTCCTCCGACGAGGTAAAGATTGTTGTAACCCTTCAATCGGTTATGCGGGCGGAAATAGAGCATCTGGTCAATCGTATGGGCGAGATTGAAGGTCGCCCCGAGGAAGATATCGCCTTCATCCCGCCAATCGACGGGGGTAAGAATTCGCTCCGCAACAATGTGCTCGCGCAAGTCCTTCATCCCGGTCCGTTGCTCGATCTTTTCCAAGACCAGGTCCCGGTATGCCTGCTTGGTGGCTTCCCAATCGTGCCCGTGGCGGGTGTTGATCGTGGGCACGAGAATATAGAGCTGCGAGTGTCCCGGCGGAGCCACCCCGGGATCCGTGATGCTGCTGTTACGGACATAGATCGACATGTCCTTCGAAATCTCTTTTTCACCACGAATCTCATCCACGTTCCGCGCATAGTCGTCGGCAAAGAGGATGTGATGATGGGGTTCATCCTGGTAAATTTTGTCCAGCCCCAGGTAGAGCATGAAAGTGGAGCAGGAGTATTTCTTACCCCGCATCTCCCCGGGCTTCCTGCTGTTGCTGTTCATCAGATTCACCATGGCATGCGCGTAGTCGGCATTCATGATGACATGATCGGCTTCGAGAGTTTCTCCGTTTTCAAGCACCACCCCGGTCGCATTCCTGCCCTCGAAAACCACTTCCTTCATCGCAGTGGACAAGCGAATCTCCGCACCTTCGTCACGGGCAACCTTTGCCATCGCTACGGAGATTTGGCAAAGCCCACCCTGCACGTGGTAGATGCCATACTTGTATTCCGTGTAGGAAAGGATAGTGAAAAGCGCGGGGCATTTCCAAGGACTCATCCCGAGATACTTGGCCTGAAAGGTGAATGCGAGCTTGAGGCGGTCGTCTTTGAAATATTGATCGAGCACATCCACCACTGTTTTTGTCGTCGCGATATACGGGATGACCTTGAGGAGTTCGGATCGCAAATAAGCCGTCAGCTTGTGATAGGGCTTCTGCAGACAGGGATAAATCGCGCGCAACTTGGCGGCGTGATCCTTCATGAAGCGGCGATAGCCATCCTCATTCCCCGGAAAATTTGTGGCAATATTGGCCGCCATTTCCTCGATGACACAAGTCGTTTCAATTGAGGTCTCATCGTCCCAAGTCAGCCGCGTCATGGGATCGAGCTTCACAAAGTCGAGGAAGTCGGAACTCTCGCGACCGGTCTCGGCAAAGATCTCATCGAGAGTGAACTTCTGGTGAAGAAACGTCGGACCGGTATCGAAGAGGTAATCCCCCACCTTGAGTTCGGAAGTCCGCCCGCCCACGCGGTCGGACTTTTCAATCACCGTGACATCGAAGCCGCGGTGCGCCAGGATCATCGCGGAGGAAAGACCTCCGGGACCAGCCCCAACGATGATCACCTTCGTCTTCATTTTCGCCTGATAGGTAGACGAGAGTCAGCAATCGGGCTAATACTTTTTTGCGCCAAGAATGATCACCACGCGTTTTGCTCCCAGCCCCACCGGGTGTCTCCACCTCGGGCACGCCTATGCGGCCAGGGTGGCACATGATTTGGCCCGGCAAAACGGAGGACGTTTTCTGGTCCGCTTTGAAGACATCGACCACACTCGTGTGAGACCGGAGTTCTATGAGGGGATTTTGGAGGACCTCCGCTGGTTGGGCCTTACCTGGGACGATGAACCATGGCGACAGCTTGATCGTCTGGACCACTATCAGATGGCCTTGGACCGGCTCAAGATGCTCGGGGTGATTTACCCCTGCTATTGCACCCGAAAGGAAATCGAGATCGAACTGGCCAACCTCGCCCACGCGCCCCACGGCCCGGAAGGCCCGCTTTATCCCGGCACCTGCCGAAGCCTGACCAACCCGCCACGAGATCGCGAACCAGCCTGGCGTCTGAATCTTGACATGGCCGCCGGCCTCGTCGGAGAACTCACTTTCAAAGACCAACGACACGGACGGATTGGAGTCGATCCCGGTCTCCTCGGTGACGTCATTCTCGCCCGCAAGGACATCGGCACCTCCTACCACCTCGCCGTCGTGGTCGATGACGCCGCCCAACAAATCACCCACGTCACCCGGGGCGAGGATCTCCTGGGATCGACCCACATTCACCGGGTGCTCCAAACGCTTTTGGATCTCCCCGAGCCGGCCTATTTCCATCATCAGCTGATCCTCGACGAATCCGGGCAGCGCCTTGCCAAACGCCACGACGCCCTCTCCATCGAGACTCTTCGAAATCGTGGCGAAGACGTTTGGAATTTGCTGCCCTAGTCGCCCCGAATTCCCTATCCTGCCGACATGTTGGACATGCCCCTGCGAGTTGGCGTCGGTGGATCAGGCCCCGTCTCGCGCGGGGTCGAATTTCAAGTCAACCTGACCGACGGGATGGAGTTCGCATGGAGCTGCGCCCCCGATAGTGTCGAAGAGAAGCTCAAAAATAATCCCATCGATGTCTTCGTGGAAGCTTGCGGAGATGTGGCCGATGCCGCCGAATGCTCTCTCCTCGCCATCGAGAATCACGCCCATGTCATCCTCACTGATGCCCGGGTCGATGTCGCGGTCGGCCTGACCCTCCAGACCGAAGCCCACCCGCATGGAATCATCGTGACTTCAGATTCCGGGACACCCCACGGCGCCCTCGCGACGATGATTCAGGAAGCTCACATCATGGGCTTTGACACCATGCAAGCAGGTCAAATCTCACCCCGGTGCGACACCTCCCGCTTCCTCTATGAAATGGCCGCTCTCGCCAATGGATTTGGATTCCTTCCCCCTTCCGGCGGCATGACCGGACCCCGGATCGAGACTCTCGATAAAGCTCTCACCTCCTTTGATTTCGAAAGCTACGGAGACACCCCGAGGATCGACTTCCTCCGCCTTCCCTCGCCAACCGAAGGCCTCTATCTCATCGTCAAACCGAAGGTCGACCTCCCTGAAGAACAGGTCGCCCACCTCCGGAACTGCCAACTCGGAGACGGCCCGTATTACTTGATCCATCGCCCCCGCCCTCTCGGATACTTCGAGACCCCCAAGGCCATCCTCGGAGCCGCCGCCGGCCAGCCTGTCCTGTCGCCCGGTTACCCGACCTGTCAGGTCTATGCGACTCTCAAGCAAGACCTTCAAATGGGGACAGAGCCGAGCGAAGGTCATCTCGAAGCCCACCTTTCCCCAAACGATGAAAACCTGATCCCCTTGGCGGTCCTGCAAGAAGGCGCAAAACTCAAAATCGACCTTCCAAAAGGACAACCCCTCACCTTTCAAAACACGCTTCTGCCGGAACCGGAGTGACCTAAAATACATCCTGCCTGTTTCTTCCAAAATTCCTTACGATGAAATCCCTTCATCGACTTCGAGCTTGTAGCCCATGATCGAAATTGGTAAATTTTGGAATAAACAACTCTACAGATGAAAAGCCTCATTATTCCATCTCTATTCGCAAGCTCTGCTCTGATCCTGCCCGCTTTGACGTTTCATCCGGTGACCGGAATCGCAACGCCCAACATGCTTGAGGGCAACCCCGGCGGAAATCCTCTCACCAACATCATCGAAGGAGCGGGAGTTGGCTTTGACTCAAACGAACCCCACACCCGTCTCGGAGGAACTTGGTACACCGACGCCCCCGGCGGGTTCCCCTCGGACTACCTCGAATCGAATCCCGGCGATGAGATCATCATTCTCGATCTGGGGGCTGATGCCACTCTCTACGAGCTGAGCTACTGGGGCTATGCCGACACCAACGGGAATGGCATCCGCGACTTTGCGGTCCGCTTTGCCACCGATGCCGAAGGGGGTGATCCCGCTCTGGGTGATGAAGCCTTCGGAACCTCCATCGTAGTCAATCCCATCTTCAGTGCCCTCATTGACTCAACAAACCGCCAAAGTTTCCCCTTGGGACAAGCGGTCACGGCCCGATATATCGAAATCAAGGCTCTGACAAATTACTTCGACATTGTCGTTGGAGGCGACCGACTTGGGATTGGCGAAATCTCTTTTGCCCTGCCTCCGGCCATCGGAGCTCCCGATATTCAAGCGCCTGCCGAGCTGGCGTTGACTCTCGATGCCACTAAGACAACCTCTCATGATCTCCCCTTGCTTAACATGGGTGATCTTGATCTAGAGGTGTCATCCATCGTCTTTTCCGGTCCCAATGGCAGTGCCTTCGGTGTCGCCAGTTCTCTTCCGGCTGCAATCATCCCCTTCCACTCCGGACCGCTTCAGATTCAATTCGAGCCATCCGGTCTGGGTGGAGAAATTTCCGCAATCGCAACCGTCACCTCAAACGATCCCGACCAAGGAACGGTGCAAATCACGATCACGGGAACGCTTCCTCCCCTGGGACCCGATCTCGTCGTCACCAATCCGGTTGACCTTACCCTGAGTACTGGAGTGATTGAGGAATTCGGGATTCCCGTCACGAACAACGGCGGAACCCTGCTGACCATCAGTGACGTCACTTTCACCGGTGCTGATGCCGCGGCAGTTTCCCTGGTTTCCCAACCCGGCACCGTCGCAAGTGGTGCTGGAGGTGTCATTGAGATCCGCGTCGATTCCTCCTTGTTTGGTCAGGGAGCCATCGAGGTCACGATGGTGATTGCTTCCGATGATGTTGATTCTCCAGATACCGAAGTGGTCCTCAATGGAGGCCTCCCCGTCGAGTTCCATCCGATTGCGAGCGTCCAGACCAACACCGTGAATTTTTACAGCGAACTCAATCTCTTCGCCGGTATTGGAAACGGGTTCGAAACCGCGTGGCCTCATCATTCCATCGGTGGTGGCGAACCTGCAGCCTGGGTCACCGACGCACCCAATGGCGGAGCCGGCAACAGCTACTATGACAACGACCAGGCCGCCCCGGTCATCATTTTTGATTTGGGCTCCAATGTGACCCTTGGAGAAATCAGCACCTGGGGATACTCCGGCGGAAACACCAACGGAGGAAAGGATTACACCCTTCGCTTCGCCACCGATGCCGAAGGGGGAAGGTTTGGGCTCGGCGACGAAAACTTTGGAAATTCCATCACCTATTCGCCCTCCTTCGAAGCGGCCTTCGACCCGCTTGCGCGTGATACCGAGCCGTTCGAACAACGGGTGAGTGCCCGCTACGTTGAAATGACGATCACGACAAACTGGATCGACCTCGATGGCATTGCGGGTGGAGACAGGGTCGGCCTGGGTGAGGTGGCCTTCCCGCTATTCACTGGTGGAGTGAACCAATTCCTCGGAATTGTGGCCACCGAACGAAAGGAGAACGGAGACTTTGCCATCACCTTTTATTCATCTCCGGGTATTCAATATGAACTGGAACGCTCGCTCGATGGCGAAAACTGGGATCGCCTCGGTGAAACTGTTGTCGGAGGGGATTCAGACGCCTCTGTCATTACCGACACCAACACCCTTCCGGATGCCAAAGTTGCCCTCTACCGTGTCATCCACCCCGGAAACTAAAATCTCTTTTTAAAGCCCCATGAACGCAACGATCCAGACCGGCCTTGGGGCCGGTCTTCTCCTCGCCCTGTCCTCGACGCCATTACTGGCGGCCGACTTTCATCCCATCTCTTCGATCACCAGTTCGAGCGCAGATCTCTATAATGTTTCCAACCTCATTCAGGGGTCTGGATCCGGCTATTCAGCAAGTGAACCGCACAATAGTATCGGGGGCGGGTCCACCCACACCTGGGTCACCAATGCCCCGAACGGAAGCGGTGACTACTTTGCCAATGGCGTTTCGGATCCGGTCCTCACCCTCGACCTCGGGGCAGATCGTTCGCTGAGTGAGATCAGCACCTGGGGATACGCCAATTCCAACACCAACGGAGGGAAGAATTTCACCCTCCGCTTCGCCACCAGCGCAGAAGGCTCCGGAGGTTTCGGGTCCTCGATCACTTACTCCCCGTCGTTTGACGCTGCTTTCAGTGCCGACAGTCGTGACTCCCATTCCTTCGGCCAAACCGTCACCGCGAGGTATGTCGAACTGACCTTCACCGACAACTGGCGGGGACTTCAAGGAGGCACCCCCGGTGGCGACCGGGTCGGTCTCGGTGAAATCGCCTTTGAAGACTCCGTTCCTCCCATTGACCCGCTTCTTCAGGTCGAATCATCGCTCAATCTTGAGCTCGACGGCTCCGTTCAAACGATCGGGATTCCCGTCGCCAACCTGGGTGCAACCCAGGGCCTCACGCTCTCCACTCCAACCTTTGGTGGCACAAATGCGGCCGCTTTTTTACTCCTCTCCTCCCCAGCCAGCATCACGGCGGGAGGAAGCGACACCATTCAGATCTCCTTCAATCCCACCGGAATGACGGGAGCGATCGGAGCTTCCCTGAACTTCACCACCAACGACACCTCCCAAACTTCGGTTTCGGTTTCTCTCAGCGGCTTCATTCATGATCCCCGCATTTCGGCCGCCACCTTTTTTGACCTGGGCTCCTTCCCCACCGGCTCCGGAATTCAAAGCGGACAATTCACCGTCAACAACATCGGAGGGGGCCAATCCTTGAACATCTCCGACGTCTCGATCACCGGAAGCAATGCCGCCCACTTCTCGGTCACCGCTTCCCCCTCTTCCATCGCGCCCCTTGGCGATGGCACCCTTGACATCCAGCTCGACCCCATGGGAAGCGATGGCATCTACTCGGCCCAATTGAGAATCACCAGCAACGATGCCCTGAACCCCGTCACCATCGTCAATTTGAATGCCCTCGTCGGTGATGCCATTCCCAACTCCGGAGTCCGCATCAACGAGTTTGTCGCCAGCAACAATTCTTCGTTCGACGACGGCGATGGAAACTCCTCCGACTGGATCGAACTCTTCAACGCCGGACCCGGCCCCGTTGACCTGAGCGGTTGGTCTCTCACCGATTCCAGCGGCAACCTCAACAAGTGGGAGTTTCCAAATGGCACCTCACTCGCTCAAAATGGCTTTCTCGTTGTCTTCGCTTCCGGGCAAAACACCGACACCTATGTCGATGCCGGAGGCTTTCTCCACACCAACTTCAAACTCACCACCGGCGGTGAATACCTTGGCCTCGTCATGCCCGATGGGACGACCATCAAGAGCGAGTTTAATCCAAGTTTCCCCGCTCAATTCAGCGATGTCTCCTACGGAACCTTCGCCGCAAACGGCGCTTCGAGCAACCTCATCGAAAACAGCAATGCCGAGGTCTTTATCCCCGAAAACCCCTCCCTCGGCCTCACCTGGACCGCCGCTTCCTTCACCACTGATGCCAATTGGCTAAAACCCGAAACGGGCACCGGCGTCGGATTTGACCGGGGAGGAGACTACGACGACGACATCGATGTCGATATTGAAAGTGAACTCTACAATCAGGGAACCTCGGCCTACATCCGACTTCCATTCAATGTCACCGACGCCGCTTCACTTGTTCAGCTCAGCCTCACCATCCACTGGGACGATGGATTTTACGCCTATCTCAATGGCACTGAAATCGCCTCGCGACACGCTCCTGCAAATCCAACCTGGAACAGCGTCGCCACCCAAAATGTAGACGAGAATAACAACCTTGAGACCATCGATGTCTCAGCCTTCCTCCCAAGCCTCCAAAACGGCCAAAACGTCCTCGCCATTCACGCGATGAACCGCTCAAGCGGCAGCAGTGATTTCCTTGCCGCCGCCAGCCTCACCGCCACCACCGCTCCGAGCGGACCACTTTCGATTGGATACCTGAGTGTCGCCACACCGGGGAGTCTCAACACCGGCGGTGCCGCCAACCCCGGCCCCGAAATTGTCGACGTCTCTCACAGCCCCGAACAACCCTCCGAGACCGAAAACATCATCGTCACCTCCACCATTCTTTCGCGCCTTGTCGCTGTTGATGAGGTCACTCTCTCCTACCGCGTCCAGTATGGCGGCACCATCGAATTGATGATGGTCGACAACGGAACCGGCGACGACGCCATCGCCGGCGACTCCGTCTACACCGCCACCATTCCGGCTTCCGCTTACGGAGCTGAAGAGATGGTCCGCTGGTTTGTCACCGCCGAAGACACCGCCACCAATGAAACCCGTGCGCCTGCTTTCCTTGATCAAGTAGGTCGAAATCAATCCGCGCAATACTTTGGCACCGTCACCAAAGATCCTTCGGTCACTTCCGGCATGCCCATCTTGCAATGGTTCACCCAAAACGTCTCCGCCAGCCACTCCCGCAGCGGAGCAAGGGTCTCGGTGTATTTCCAGGGCCGTTTCTACGACAACATCTTCGTCCGGCAAAGGGGCGGAGCCACCAATGGCTCGGTCTCGCAAAAGTTCGACTTCAATAAAGGAGATTCCTTCTATGTGAATGAGGAAATGTCCTCCGTCGGCGAAATCAACATGAACGGAAACGGCGCCGACAGCACCTACGTTCGCCAGCAGATGGGCTTCGACACCCACCGCCTCGCCGGCAATGAAGCCTGCCTCACTTACCTCTGGCAAATGCGCGTCAATGGAGGAAGAGACCGTGTCGGCGTCGCCATCGAACAAGTCGACGAAGACTTCCTCGACCGCTACGGCTACGACCGTGATGGCGAACTCTACAAATTCGTTCAGCGCAGTAATCTCAACCCCGTCTTTTTCGACACCATCACCGGCATTGAAAAGAAGACGGGAGATGAAAGCAATATCGACTCCGCCGTCGATCTCGTCGCCGGACTCAACCTCCCGACTTCAGCTCAACGACGACAGTGGGTCATCGACAATCTCGATCTCCCCCAGGTCATCAACTACCTCGCCGCCCGCTCCATCATTCAGGATGCCGACGATCTCCGTAAGAACTTCTACATGTATTTTGATGCCCGGGGCGACTGCCGCTGGCGCATGCTGCCATGGGACAAGGACTACACCTTCGGCGTCCGCGGCGATGGCGGAACCTTCCTCCCCCACCCCTTCTTCGGCGATGAGGAACACAAAAAGCAAAACGCCAACCAGTGGAACATCCTCTACGACGTCATCTTCGAAGAGCCCGTGACCCAACGCATTTACCTGCGACGCCTGCGCACTCTGATGGACGAGGTTCTCCAACCGTCCTCGACACCCTCAAATGAGCGCATCCTCGAGCAACTCGCCCAGGACATCATCAACCCGGCTTCGCCTCCCTTGAGCAGCAACGTCAACTCGATCAACAGCTACCTCACCAGCCGCCGCAGTGTTCTCTTCAACAACTACCCCTCGCTGATCCCAACCAGCCAGACGAGCACGCCCAATCTCACCATCGCCGAAGTTGAAACCAACCCTTCCAGCGGCAATCAGGAAGAGGAATTCATTCGGATTCACAACAACGAGAACACCGAGATCGACATCTCCGGCTGGACCCTCGAAGGAGGCGTAGGCTTCACCTTCAAGGCCGGAACCGTCATCGAACGCAATGGCGACCTTTACGTCACTCCAAGTAGCAAGGACTTCATCAACCGGGCCACTTCCCCGACCGGAGGCGAGGAGCATCTCACTGCCTCTCCCTACTCGGGCCATCTCTCGAACTTCAGTGAAGTCCTCACCCTGAAGAATGACGAAGCTGTCATTGTCGATTCCATCAACACACCCAACACCCCGAGCGACGCCCAGCTCTATCTTGTCATTAGCGAGTTGATGTATCATCCCGCCGCTCCAAACGGTGACACCGAATATCTCGAACTGATGAACACGAGCGAAACCGAAACGCTTGACCTCTCCGGAGTCAAATTCACGGCAGGAATCGATTTCACCTTTGGTGCCGGCACCACTTTGGCACCCGGCAACCGTATTCTGATCGTCCTTGATCAAACCGCTTTTGAAGCCGTTCACGGAGCCGGCCACCCGATCTCCGGAGTTTTCCAAAACGGCTCCCGCCTCAATAATGGCAGCGACCGCATCAAGCTCGAAGACGCCAGCAACAGCTCGATTCAAGAATTCACCTATGACGATGAATCCCCATGGCCGGTTGGTCCCGACGGTGGTGGTTTCAGTCTGGTCCTGATCGATCCGACGTCATCGCCGGACCATGATGAGGCTTCGAATTGGCGGGAGAGCAGCCTGATCGGTGGCAACCCCGGCAACCCCGACAGCATGCCCTTCACTGGCAACCCTGATGCCGATCCCGACAACGATGGCCTCAGCTCCCTTCTTGAGTATGCCCTCGGAACATCGCCAACGACCGCGAACCCCAGCCCTCTCAAAGTCACCATTACCGGAACCTCCGTTCAAATCACCACCACCATCAATCAGGAGGCCGACGATATCGCAATCACCTTGCAAAGTTCCTCCAATCTCTCCGGCTGGACTGAGGCCTCCGGGAATCTCCCCGAGGTCTCACGCATCAACAATGGAGATGGCACCGCCAGCCTCACCTACCAAAGCGCGACCGGTTTCGTCCAAAGTGAAGATCGTCTCTTCTTCCGCCTGAAGGCAGAACTCCTTCCCTAGATTTCAAAAATGGTAGGACCCTCCCGGTCATGATGATTTGCTGGCAGATCTGCTGCGGAGATCCACGCCTTGCCATGCCTCCCCGGATTTGGTGATCTGTGGGAAAGCCCGCTCATGAAGAAAATCATCCCCGCCATTCTACTCTTATTCACTGGTTCTTTATCAGCCATCGCCCAAGAGGAAACAGCCGCCCCCAAAAAGCCCAACTTCATCTTCATCCTCAGCGATGACATCGCACAGGGTGACCTTGGCGTCTACGGACAGGAGTTGATCAAAACGCCCCGCATCGACCAGCTCTCCAAGGAAGGCACCCGCTACATGCAGGCTTACTGCGGCACGAGCGTGTGTGCGCCCTGCCGGTCCGTCTTTTTCACCGGCCTTCACTCCGGTAAGTGTCCCGTCCGCGGCAATCGTGAGATGGCTCCCGAAGGACAATGGCCCATCCCAGCCGAAACGGTCACCATTGGCGAAGTCGCAAAATCAGCGGGCTACGCCACCTCCACCTTCGGAAAATGGGGGATGGGATTCTTCGACACCAGCGGCAGCCCCCACAAGCAAGGCATCGACCGCTTCTTCGGCTACAACTGCCAACGTCATGCCCACTCCTACTTTCCAACTTACCTTTACGACAACGACCAAGCGGTCCGTCTCCCCGGAAACACCGGAAAAGGCATCGGTAAAACCTACGCCCAGGAACTCATCCAGAATGAAATGATCAAGTGGGTGAAGGGGAACTCTGAAAACCCCTTCATGATGTTCTACGCCATCACTCTCCCCCATGGCGCACACGAGATTGACGACCTCGGAATCTACCAGGACAAGCCCTGGTCCATGAAGCAAAAATCCTACGCCGCCCAGGTCACCCGCATCGATTCCGACATCGGCGAGCTCATCGACACTCTCCGCGAACTTGGCATCGACAAAAATACCCTCATCGTTTTCACCGGCGACAATGGCTCTTCTTTCAACCCCAAGTCCGAGATCGGCAAGCTCTTCAAGCAAGATGCCAACGGCCTCCGGGGCTACAAGCGCGGCATGTACGAAGGAGCCTTGAGACAAGCCGCCTTCGCCTGGTGGCCCGGCACCATCCCCGCCGGTCGGGTTGATGAAACCCCCTGGGCCCTCTGGGATCTCATGCCCACCTTCGTCGAAATGAGCGGAGCCACTCCCCCAAAAGGCTACGAAACCGACGGTCACTCCCTCCTTTCCTACCTCAAAGGCGGCGAGGCTCCCAAACGCGATTACTTCTACTGGGAACTCCACACCGGCAACCCCATCCAAGCCGCCCGCTGGGGTGACTGGAAAGCCGTTCGCAATGGCATCAATAAGCCCATCGAAATCTACGACCTCGCCAAAGACCCCGGCGAAAAAAACAACCTCGCCAAAGCAAAACCCGGCCTTGTTAAAAAAGCCGAAGCCATCTTCAAGGATGCCCACCGTGTCGACCCCGAGTGGCCCCTCGCCGGACCGACCAAAAAACAAAAGGTCGAAGCTCAAAAAGCCTGGACCATCAAACGCAAGCGCGACCAAGATCGCTGGGCCCCTCCCAACGCCAAGCCCCTTCAGTAGGCCCACTTTAATCATGCCCCTCTTCCTCGTTTTCGTTTGGGTGGCAATCGCCTCTCTTCCCTCCTCGGAAATCCCTCTCGGCAAACGTCCCACCGTCACGGAGTCGATCAGCGAAGGAGATCTCTCTTCTCCAACCTTTCAGATCGTTCCACACGGAAAGCGCCTTCGGTATCGACTCGACGGGCTGGACCCGGACTGGACCGAGGACCGCGATGAAATGAACCTCGTCGCACGCTTTGTCAATCAAAGCGGCGACGATATCGAGCGGGTGGCCTTCAGTGTCACAAGAAAGAACCTCGGTTGGGATCACAAAGATCCCGACCACCGCTTTGCACTGCGCAGGGAGGTGATTACCACCCCTCCGGACGCCACCGCAGTCCAAATCATCATCACCTCCTCGGGTTCTCCCCAGGCGATCGGGACCTACACCGTGAAGGATCTTTCCATCACCGCCAGCGACCAGGGTGGTTCCAGGATCCTCATGAAAAATGGAATGAAACCGGAGTGGAATCAACCCGGTTGGAACAGGTCGGGAACCCGCCCATCCATGGCTCTGGAGAACCCGGACCTTCCCGGCGAGCTGTCTCTCGTCACCACCGTTTCCAGGATCACCTCGAACCCATCAATCAGGGCATCCCCCGGACTCTCCGGCACCCCATCGGGATTCCAGTTTGCAACCGTGGTCCACTTTCGATCGCCGCCCCCGTTATCAAACCCAGAAGCCCCGGTTGAAAGATCCTGGAGATCGAACGCCAAGCCACTGAGAACAAAACCCTGGGCATCCGTGTCCGAAGCAGAAGAGATCGAAAAATTTCCCGTCACTCCTTGGCTGGAAACATCCAAAACTCCGCTTGCCCCTGAAAAATTATAGGAATTGCCCGACACCGAGAGCTTTGTGCCAGCCGAAGTCGTCGCATTCACGTAACTGACGTTCAGCAACTCAAAAGCCGAACTGACACCTGTGATCGCAATATCGACAACTTCTGCAACCGCATCAATGCGCTGGGGATTCTGACCCTGGATAGCGATTCCACCACCGGTGTTATCCACCCGCAGGGTCGCCGGGTTCACCGCTCGGTACAAGGTCACCGTAAACACCTCTCCCCACATTGCCGGACTTGTCACCGTTCCCACCGGACCATCAAAACTATCGACATAAGCTGCCGGTCCCGTTTCCACACACGACGCGTCCAGCACCACAGCCCCCGTCGCATCCACGGTGAACTCGAGCGTGATGACTCCCGCATTCTGAAACCCTCCGGCAACTCCCACATAGGAATGACTAAAGTCCACTTGCACCTCTGCCTGAGCACAGAAAAAACTGCAGTACCAGCTGGCGACAGGAAGCTTCCAAAAATGGACGAAGCGAGGATTAAGCATCCCTGATTCTAGACCAATTCACTCACCCTGCAGAAGTCCCCAAAAAGGGGACACCCCGTCACTCCACCGTCTGCTCCACGTCCGCTTGCTTGAGAACCTCATCCGGCGGCCCGGGAAAGGGGCCTCCGATGGGAACATTCCCCGCGTGGCCGAGCGCCTTCCAGCACTTGGGATCACTGTAATAGGCTCCGGAGGCGATGCCGGTGAAGACGTTGAAAAAATGGTTCCCTTTGGCCATCTCGTCGCAGGCTGCTTTCTTCTGCTCCCCGCTCCCTTCGGCGCAATTCTTTTGAAAGTGCTTCCGGCATTCCTCGTCGGGTTTTTTAAGGCCGGGGATGATCGAGAGAGTTTCATTTGCTAAATTGTCCAAAATGGATAAAATTGGGCAATCCCATGAAAACTTTCACCGCGACCGAACTCAAACAGAATTCAGGAAAGGTGCTCGATACCGCCCTCCAAAATCCTGTTTCCATCATGCGGCACGGCCGGGCCGTCGCCGTCTTGAGTTCTGAAGCTGAGTATCAAGAGTTTCTAAAATACCGCCAAGTGACGCAGGAGGTGCAGGCAGGATTTACCCAAATCGATCGTGGCGAGTTTTCCTCCCGCTCTATGGACGAGCTTTTCAAAGAAGCGCAAAAACAAGTGGCGGCTAAGAAAAAAAATTAGAGCTCAGAATTCCTAATTAGAATCATGCATGATTTTAAGAACTCACTTCTGGCAGACGAGGACCTGATCTCGATCTTCGCTTACACGATCGAGAAGTGGGATTCCGACCAAGCGCTTAAATACAAACAGCAGCTCGAAAAGGCTCAGGAAGAGATCAGACAAGACCCTTTCTTAACTGGCAGTAAAGCGAGCGATGACCTTGCCGAAGGCTGTCGCCTCTACCGCGCTGAGCATCACTACTTCGCCTATCGTTTCAAAAATGATACGATCGAAATCGCCCGCGTCCTGCATGAGAACATGGATTTCCACGTCCAGATGAGAGTCGAATATTTCCCAAAGTGAGCGCCCCCAAAAGGACACCGCATCACTCCACCGTCTGCTCCACTCCCGCTTGCTTGAGAACCTCTTCCGGCGGCCCGGGAAAGGGGCCTCCGATGGGGACATTCCCTGCGTAGCCGAGCGCCTTCCAGCACTTGGGATCACTGTAATAGGCTCCGGAGGCGATGCCGGTGAAGACGTTGAAAAAATGGTTCCCTTTGGCCATCTCGTCGCAGGCTGCTTTCTTCTGCTCCTCGCTCGCATCGGCAAAGTTCTTTTGGAAGTGCTTCCGGCATTCTTCATCGAGCGTCTTGAGGCCCGGGATGATCGCTTTGCGGTCACCCTGCTGGCGCGGGTAGGGAGCGCTGACCCATTCATCGATAAAGTCGGCCACCCGCACTTCACTGGCAGCCGGGCCAAGGTCGTCCTTTGGAAAAAGCATCTCCGCAAGGGCCACGGCAGCCTTCTTTTCCGGATCGGTAAATGTCAACGGCCACACTTCGCCACGTTCATAGGTTTTAGCCATGACTGGATCCTGGCCGTAACCTGTGACCGCAGTGGGGTTCGTCTTAATCTCTTGCGCAATCGCAGCCGGGATCGAAAGCCCTTCAGCAGTGGCCACGGCAGCGAACCACTGGAGAACCCGGCGACGTGGAAGGCGGTTTTCTTGATCTTGTGAGTTCATATTAAAGGTTTCCTTTCCGTGCTTCTTCGATGAGGTGATCGGCCGCGCGCCAGGCGAGGGCCATGATCGTTTCGGTGGGATTTTTGTCAGCGTTCGAGGCGAAGGGCGAGCCGTCGCAGAGGAGGAGATTCTTAATGTCCCAGGTCTGGTTCCACTCATTGCAGACCGACTTCCTGCCATCGGCTCCCATGATGGCTCCGCCGACTTCGTGGATGACCTGACCACCTTTCAAGATCGTTTTGCGGGCATCCTGTTTGGGATCAAAAAGACCTTTTCCGCCGGCAGATTCAAAAATCTCGCTGAAAGTCTTCTGTGCGTGAACCGCCATATTGGTTTCATGCTCACTCCACTTCCAATGCCACTTCATCACGGGGATCCCCCACTTGTCCTTCACCTCGGAATCGAGCTCGGCGAAAGAGCCTTCGTTGGGAATCATTTCTCCCCGACAAGCGACGTGAACAAAGGAACCGTAGTAACGTCGGGCTGCTTCCTTGAGTTTGGTTCCGTAGAGTCCCTGGAAGTATTGCGTGGGCACCGGGCTGTTCCCTTTCGGCATTGAGCGGGTCCCGCTGATCTCGATGTGATAGCCTCGGGCGAAGTCCATCTTGCCCGCCTTCTGCTCCTTGTAGAGCCACCAGGGCGAGTAGAAATGACAGCCTCCCGCTCCGTCGTCGTTGTGGGCGGGAAGGTTTTCGAGAGCAGGGATTTGGCCCGACATGTCCGACCCGACGGTGTCCATGATGTATTTCCCAACCAACCCGCTGGAGTTGGCGATCCCGTCTCCGCTTGCCGAGTTCAGTAAAATACGAACGGTCTCACCGCTACTCGCCGCCAGCACCACGGCCTTGCCTTTGACCCGCTCTTCCTTTCCCGTGGTCTTGTCGATGAAGAGAACCCCTTTCGCTTTGCCATCCTTCCCCACGATCACTTCCCGCACGTGCGCATTGGCGATGATATCGAGATTCCCCGTCGCCTCCGCAGGCGGAAGATGAACGGTGGTCGATTGGTAGTTCGCCCGGATGCTGCAGCCGCGCCCGCAATCGGTCGCCCAAAAACAAGCGGCGCGGGATGACATCGATTTCTCGACGATCTTCTGCGCCTTCGGGTTGTCGGGATGAAGTTCGGGGGCAAGTTTTTTGCCATCCTGTGGTTCGGTTAATACCGCCCTATGAATTGGAACGACCGGCACGCCCAGCTTCTTGGCGTGCTTCTGAATCATGAGATCTCCAATGCGGCCTTTCGGAGGAGGTTGCAGAACTCCCTTCGGTGAATCGGGGGTGTTTTCCATCCCTTCATTCGTGCCGTAAACTCCGATCAATTTCTCAACCTTGGTGTAGTAGGGCTCCAAATCATCGTAAGAGATCGGCCAGTCAAACCCGAGGCCATCGCGCGAGTAGGGCTTAAAATCATAAGGCCCGTTGCGAAGAGAAATTCGCCCCCAGTGATTGGTGCGTCCGCCCATCATGCGGGCACGCCACCACATGAATTGCTCCTCCGCCTTGTCGCTCGCCTGCGTGTAGGGCTCATCGGGAACCTGCCAACCGCCATCGATGGTGGCATCGAAGAAACCGAAGTTCTTGTCAGGCGTCGATGAACCTCCAAGCGGGGCATCTTTTCCAGTCTGGAACATGGGAGTTTCCTTCGCCACGTCATAGGAGCGCCCCGCTTCCAGCATGAGACATTTCAGTCCGGCAAGGGTGAGGGTGTAGGCCATCTGGCCACCGCCGGCTCCTGAACCGACAATGACGACGTCGTATTCGGACTTTGCTTTCGAGATTGGAATGGTTGGCATAACAGTCGTTCTATTGAGTAAACTCGCCGAAGGGGCGGTTGGGAAACTTTTTTAACTCCGTAGTGAGATGTCCCTTCATTTGTCTCACAACTTCGAGGTAGTTGTCCGCGACATTTTGTTTTTCCCCAGGGTCACTGGAGAGATTGTAGAGCTGATCAGCTTCGAAGTAATGTGGGTTCACTTTCGAGGCATAATGACCGAGATGCCCGTTGCGGGTCAGGTAGGGGCGGTCCAGCGCTTCGCCTTGAAAGCCCCTGAACTTCACCCCGGCGTTGAGCTTCCGTTGCACTTCCTCGGGATAGCGGACGGCGATGTATTTCCACTCCTTCGTCTTCACGCAACGCGAGTGGCCCAGTTCACCGAAGAGGACTTCTCGCTCCACTAACTTTTTGCCCAACAGAGCAGGTTTAAAACTACGGCCATCCATCTCATAGTCGCCCGGCGGGGTGATTCCACAGAGATCAAAAAGAGTGGGAGCGAGATCAATATTCGCGACGATGCTCTCGTGTTTCGTCCCTGGCGTAATCCGACCCTTCCACTGCATGAGGAGCGGAACACGCATTCCGAAGTCATGTAAGGTGGCCTTACCATGACGGTAGGAACCGTGGTCCGGGACAAACATGATGAGGGTGTCTTCCTCCAACCCGAGCGCGGCAATCTTATCAAGAATGGCACCGACACCATCATCAAGCCACAAGGCGTAGGCATCGCGCTCCTTGAAACCGGCCTCGCGATTGCGCCTCAAGACATCAGCGCGTTTGGGAAGGACATCGAAGCCCTCTTTCACAAATCCTTCGCCTGTCATGCGGGGATCGGCACTGAGTGCAAATTTGTTCACCCACGGTGCCGGACCATGATGCAGCGTTGTCGAGAAGTAGAGGAAGAAGGGGCGATCTGATTTTTCGTCTTCCAGAAACTTGAAGGCCTTGGAGACCGACCAATCGAGGTTGTGAACGTTGAGTTGATCGCTCCCGAGTTCCTTGAGGTTGGCAGCGTAGATTCCGTCCGCGAAATCAAAGCCATATTTCTTGATCTCGTCACACCAGATTTGATGATTGGCACGCATCTTCCGATTCACGACGGGATCGCGGGGATCGGCCTTGGGCGGATAACTCTTCAAAGGCGAATCTTTCGAGTGCTTCAACCAATCGTGACGCACGACGTGGGACTTCCCGACGAAGCCGGTGCGATAGCCATTTTTTTGAAGCACCTTGGCAAGATTCCAACGGTCGGGCTCAAGCTCGCCGATGTTCTCCACCTGCGTTTGATCCCCCGGAGGATGCTCTTTCATGAAATGCTTCCCCCGACAACGCCCGGCATAGCGACCGGTGAGAAAGCTATAACGCGAGGGCGAACACACGGTTGAGGTGACATTGAAATCCGTGAAAAACATCCCCTCTTTCGCCATTTGATCAATGCGCGGCGTGTGAACTTTTCCACCCATGAAAGCGAGTGAATCCCAGCTCTGATCATCGGTGATGATGAGAACGATGTTCGGCTTCTCCACCGCAGATACGAGGCCGGCAACGAGAGAATAAATTAAAAAAAGGTGCTTCATTTTTGACGACGGCTGGCTGCTTGTT
>CALFSW010000269.1 GCA_937916505.1 uncultured Verrucomicrobiales bacterium
CTCCAATGGTGGTGTGCTCTCTTGTCGGCCCTTGTCGTCTTTGGTGGCGTTCGTTCGCTTCGAGGAATGGAGCCGGGGGCAAAGGTGATCGACGTTCTCCGAAGCCGCCACCCGAGGCCGTCCTCATCGAAGCCGCCCCCGGTGCCGTGCTCATCGATGGGGCGTGGATTCTCCCCCGATCTACTGAGCAAATTTGATGATCTCGCCTTGCTGGTTCGGGACGATTTCCCAAAGCTTTTTGGCCGTGGTCTTGTTCACCGTCGAACGATAGTTTGAGAAAATGACACTCTCACTTGTTCCTGCAATCGATGCGGTTTTTGCTACCTTGGAAAAGCTGGCATAGTGGCACGAAATGAAAGTCTTTCGAAGGGCGTTTTGAGGCCACTTCCCCGGCTCCCATCCTGCTTTGGCACGTGCCGCCCTCATCCTCTTATCAAAGGCAGATTTTGAATAGACACCCGGAAGGACTTTTCCCGAAGTCTTGAAGCGGTAGGGACTAAGCCAAGCCATCGCGTTTTTCGGGATCTTGTTTGTACGGGCGTGCTTCTCTCCCCCTTTGGCAATGTCGGCAGTGATATTCAATTCCCCGGCCTCAAAATCAAAGTGTCCCCAATCAAGGCGGAGTGATTCTTCCGGCCTCGCTCCAATGAACACTTGAGCAACGATGATAGGGAGAAGATCGGCGTCGCATGAGTTCAAGAATCTGGACACCTCGGGAGCGGAAAGCATGACACGTTTCTTTGCCAGCTTCGCTTTCTTGTTCATCTCCGGGGGAGCAGGAACAGGATTGGAGGTGATGCCTTTGAATCGACTCGACTTCACCAACCAATTAAAGAACACGTTCACGTCTGTTCGATTAGCTCTTTGATTGGCAACGCTCCCGAAGGTCTCCCACCACCGCTCTATTTCCTCGCCTTCGATACTGGCAACGGTTCGATCAGGGAACGCCCTCTTAAAGCGGTTGAGAGTTTCGCGGTATCGCTTCACCGTGTCCCCCTTGATTCCCTTGTTGATCTTCGCTTCAAGGAAGATTCCAATTGCTTCATTCAAGCTCGTGCTGTCCTGCTTGGCCTTCGCTTCGAGGTGGTCCACGTAGAAGGCGACAGCATCAGCGATTGATTCCCCGAAAGGAGAAAGAGCCTTGCGAGCTTCCACGGCCTCATTGAGAAGATCAGCATCGAGTAGATCCCGGTCACGCTTGCCGACTTCATCGGCTTGTCTCTCGATCTCGGCCTTGTGTGCTTCGGCCTCCTTCTTGTGACCGTGTTTGAAATACTTTCTAACTCGCTTCCCATTGAACCTAAATTCAACCAACCAATGATAACCTCTCTTTTTTCTCTTTTCGTGTTCGATGTCGATTTCTTTCAATGTCGCCCCTTCATCTCTGTTCATCTTCATGCGTCATGGTCTCTGTAAAAGTGGCCAAAATCAACCCAAAAGGGCGACAAATGGGCGACAAAATAAAAAGTCTATACTGCTCTAAGGGTGTTACGCGATTAAAAATCGCGTTTCCTCGGAAGTATGGGTTCGATCCCCATCGCCGGTATTCTTCTCTTTTTGTTGTAGGTGTAACGATTTTTAGAGATCCTCACAATTCGTGCCAACAATGTGCCACCATTTATTTTGGGGCAACTGAGTGCAGTAAGGTTTTTTCCTCCCTCGGTTGACGTGAAACTTGCTCTATGCTTTTGCCGAGGTCGCAGTCCTGGAACTAATCGAGGCCGTGAGGTTTCTCCTGTGCTTGGAGGCCCGCGATTATCCATCTTTGTTTGATGTGATAAGGTGCCCACTGTGCCCGTTGGCTTCCCAGTCGGTGCAGGATGTCCCATACCTCGACGGCGGTCCATGGATGGAAGCGGTGGATGTTTACAACGTGGTCGAGTTTGGCAAACTGCCATGCTATGGCGGCTTTAACCTCGGGGCGTTTGAGGAGACGGCTCGAGGAGGAGCGGGCGGAGGCTTTGCTATGGCAGGATGGGTAAGCTTTCATGTAGGCGGTCCATGCTCGGCGTTTGAATCCAAAAAGGCCCGTGCCTGGTCCGAAATCTCCGATAGCATACCAGAAAGCGAAATCCCACTGCTTCCGCTTGATGCATCGATCTAAGCTGGAACGGCTTGGTAAGAGTTTCGTCGGACAAGTTTGGCTAACATTTTGAGCATTGGCGGAGTTTCCCGAATCCCCAAAGGGGGGATTTTCTGACGCCGTAAAAGAGGATGATTTGAGATTGTGAGAAAGTTTGACCCACTTCGACGGTCTCCCGGTCGGGGGCTTGCGTTTCTCTGTGATGATAAACTTTTTTTCCTCGGCTTGATCGATCTCCCACCATTCCACGCCATTGAGTCTGGTGAGGTCACGGGCTTTCATTTCCCCACCTCTACGAGCAAGGGCGCGGAGGAGAATGGAGAGACGTTCACGAGTGAGTGGGGGAGGTTGGAAGCTCATGGTGATGTTGGGTGTGTATTGGATGGGATTCTTTTTGCTCGCTGTGTGATATACTCAGCTTCTTCTGATGGCGTCCTCGGGGAAACCTGGGGAAGGTCCTCGTTTCCATGATTGAAGGGCTTCGTTTCTGGAGTGGTTTCTTGGAAACGTTGATAGGTTATAGGATTGTGGTGAATTGTTTCCATTCGTTTCTAGTTCGGTTTCCATTCGTTTCCCGTTTCCTTCTCTAAGGAGGGGAAACAGGAAACAGCTCCCTTAGCTGGGGAGATAGCGTCCATTAACATTTCTTATTTTTCCCTCTTCTGTCGCTTTTTTGGCCCATTTCGAAATGCAGCCTCTCGTCTTGCCTAATTCTTCGGCGAGGTCCTTGGCTGAAGACATCCCTCCGTTGATGAGGTCGATCATCTGGTTTTTAAGATCAATGGTAGTCGTAGTGATTTGCATCTCGTCTTTGCCCTCCTTCATCGTCCATGCCAATGCGGGGACCTCGGAGTCGGTGCAATTCCTTTGCTTCGTGAATCGGGTTTTGAATTCATGTCCTTCTTCCTGGCCGGTGTCTGATTCCTCCAAGCTGAGAATCCAATGGGCCATGTCCTCACGTCGGCTTGTTCCTCGAATGTTTCCGTTTCTCCCGGCATGGCAGACAAGGACGACTGCGATGCCATGGCGACGAAACTCAAGCAACCAAGGCGAAACCTGTTCCCACGAATCGCTTTCATTTTCGTTAAGTCCTTTGAAGGCGGTCGAGAGATTGTCGAGAATGAGAACGTTGATTTCCTCCGCCAGACAGTGTTGCTTGAGAGCTTCTTGTTGGTTTGGGTCGGCGAGGTTGAGTGAGAGCTGGTCGTCGGATTCAGTGAAGATTATTTCGTGACTGAGAAGGTGGAATTGGTCGTTTTTAATTGCGAGTTGCTGACATCGCTTTTGCAGGTCGTAGAGGTTCATCTCGGCGTCGAGGTAGAGAGCCTTCTTGCTTAATGCGGCTTCCCAGTGGCTCCCTAGCTTTCCTCCTTCTGTGAGGGCCTTGGCAAGCATGAGGCTGAGCCAGCTTTTACCAACGCCTCGGGGGGCAAAGATAATCCCGTAGTCTCCCGCTCTGAAGAAAGGAGATAGCAAGATCTCCCGCTCCGGGATTTCCATGTCTTGCAAGGTTGAGCCTGAAACGGTCGAGGACTTGAAGAGGGCAGTGTGCGGATTGGGCGGCGAGGGATTTGCTTTGGTCATTTCCTCGGCCAAGACTTCTTCTGCTTTGGTTGGTTGTTCGGAATGTTTCATGATGCGGCGTGGTTGAGGTAAAGGAGGGTTGCTGGAAGTTGAGTTTTCTCATGGATGCATCCTGGCATTCTGAGAGGTGCTGTTGCGCATGAGTCGAGAAGACCAGTGTCGATACAGAGTCCGGGGGCGAGGGTCCGCACTGCGGCTAAGGCCCTAGGTGGAGGTCTATCAAACCAGAGGTGGAGACTCTTGTTCCCTGTATCGATGACGGCACGGAGGTGGAGTCCTAACTCATGCTGGCAGTATCCGGCCAAGGCGTAGCTGAGAGCCTTATTTTCATTCCGTTCGCCGGCGTTGGTGGGCTTTTTCCCAATCAGGTCGTCACTCTCAATGATGAATAATGATGAACTCTCTAGATTCTCCTTTGAGCGACTGAAAGAGCCAGGGTGGAAGATCCCGGCTGCGATACGAGGAGGGAGGGAGTCCTCCTTGAGCCAGTCGCGGGCGCGTTTAAAGTTCTTCCGGTGCCGTTCTTGTCCAGTGTCGTAGGGTTGCCCCATCCAGATGATCGCTTCGTGAGGGAAGAGAATGCTAAGAAATGCTAAGGTTGATTCCTCGGATGCCTCTGTCCAAAGCGGCGAGCTGTGGTAGAGATCCGCCCTCCAGTCTTTGGAAAGATAGGGCTGTAGTTTTTGGTTTAAGGTCTGCTTTTGGTAGGCTGTGAGCTTTTTCTGTTCTTCTTTCTTACGGGCGTTGGAACAGGCCAGCTTTACCGCTGATTGTTTCAGCTTTGCCCATTCTCTGCGCTCGGCAGGCGTAGGCAGTGGCGATTCCCCAAGTTGAATGCCGACCGCCTGCGCGGTGGCTTGAATGGCTTCGTAGCTTCTCGGGTCCAGTCCGGCGGTCCCGGCGTGGAGGTCGATGATGCTTCCGGCTTGTCCGCATGAGAAACACTTGAAGAGCCAAGTGCCTTTTTTGCGGTCGGCGGTGAAGGAAGGCGTCTTGTCCTCGTGGAAGGGACAGTGAAGCTGGAAGCCGGAATCCGTCTTGCGGTGGATTTTTTCGAGCCAGTATCGTTCAAGGTAGTGCGGGAGCATTTCCTTGATTCGATCGAGCTTGTCGGCGTGGTCTTGGGTGGTAACCTTCGCATGTCGGGGTAGAGATCGACTGTAAGCGTCCGAGCGGCCCATCAGCATAGATCTCGGCAGGGTGAAGGTTTGG
>CALFSW010000270.1 GCA_937916505.1 uncultured Verrucomicrobiales bacterium
TGGTCGTTTACCATGCTTCGTGGTGACCGACGTGACAGATCAAATCCTCGCAGGTTGCGAGTGAGATTAATACGTTTTTCCAGTCCGGGGGTGCCGAACATGAGGCCGGGAAGAATAAGAATGGGGTGATTTACACCTCGGTTTTAGTCAATTTGGCAGTTGAATCCGGAAATGACGGGGCATTGGTGACCAATGCCAATGCCGGAGGAGGAAATGCCTCTTATCAAATGGTGGGCTTTGATGCCCATGGAGCAAGTCGCAGTGAGAGGAGATTCAATAGCTTCAACTTCTTTGCCCGAAACGCCCCCGCTTCGAGTCAATCGTTTAGCGGGAGCAATCGTCGCTGGTTGTCGGTTGTCGACGGGACGACCAGAAAAGTTCTCTACAATCAAATCCTTCCGAATTCGTTTAGCCCGCTTCCGGCGACCGATGTCGCCGAAATCCGTGATGCGGTGAATCGGGCGGAGCTTCCCGTGGCGATGGAAAATTTTGCGTCCTGGGCGGAGGCCCGGATTACTGATACGGGGCTTCTCGGAGAAAATGACGATCCGGACTTTGATGGAATCACCAACCTCTTCGAATATGCCTATGGAACCGATCCGGTGGTGCCGGATTCTGAAAAAGGGCCTCGGATTGTTGTGGAAGGAGAGGTCGCGAAACTGCAGTATCAACGCAGTCTTACGGCTCAGGTTTTGCCACTCGCCATTATCGGAGGGGGTTCTCCGGAATCAGAGGTTCCCTTTGATTCCACTGGGGTTGAGGAGGTAGGAGAGGCTGCGGACGGTGTCGAGCCCGTCACGGTGACCTTGCCTTCCTCGCCGGGACCCCGGTTTTTCCTCAGACTGACCACAAGTTCACTTTAGGGAAATAATTCGCGATGAAGGCCTCGGTATGGGTTTGACCCCGAACAACTCCGCCGTAACATCCCCACCATGGCAGACGCGATTGATGATGCGAAGGAAGCTCTGACGAGCATGCTTGGAAAACTTGGATTTGAATTCGAAGTGGAGACTTCCGGCGAACCCGGACACGAAACTCTGAATATTGTATCGGAAGACTCCGCTCTTTTGATCGGGAAAAACGGAGATCGTCTCGATGATGTCCAATATTTGGTCAACCGGATCACGCGCAATGCCCATCCGGATGCTCCCCGCTTTCGAGTCGATTGTGATGGCTACCGTGCCCAGCAGGAACAGCGGGTTGCCGACAAGGCTTTGAGCCTCGCTGAAAAAGTGAAAGAGAGCGGTCGCGAACTCTGGATGAATCCCATGAATTCCTATCACCGTCGCCTGGTGCACAATGCCCTCGCCGAGGATCCTGAAATTGAAACCGTCTCCGAGGATGCCAGCTCGCGGAATAAAAAAATTCTCATCCGGCTAAAGTAGGCCCGTCCGATGGAGACGCATCGCCTTGTTCTTCCGGAGGATCTGAATCAGTTCGGATATCTCTTCGGAGGGAGGCTTCTCAGCTGGGTCGATGAAGCCTCCTGGATTGCGGCAAGTCTTGATTTCCCCAACTGTCGTTTCGTGACCATCGCGATGGACGAGGTCGTTTTCCGCCACAGTGTTCGTGAGGGAACAATTCTGATCATTCAATCTGAAAAATCCCGTCTCGGGGAAACTTCCGCGACTTATGAAGTCCAGGTCTTCAAAGGCCGGGGCGGGGAGGGGAGCCCGATCTTCACCACCCGGGTCACCTTCGTTAATCTTGACGAATCCGGAGCAAAACTTCCCCTGAAATCATGAACGCATTTGGTCTCAACGAACTCATTCTCATCCTGTCGGCCCTTCTTGCCAGTCTTCCCGCTGCCATCAGCGGCACGGTGTTTGGTCTTGCCGTGAAAGTCTTTTGGCTCTTTCTTCTCCGTGGAGCATAGACTTTAAGATGATGGAACCATCTCCATTCGAATTGTTGATCTTTCTGCTTAAGTTTGGAAAGATCATCCTGTCCCTTCTCTGATAAGCCATGTTTGAAGTACGAGAAAAGCCCGATATGGTCGAAAAGGCCATGCTTGTAGGATTCTGTTTTGACAAGTCGGAGGAACCGGAAACGCAGCTCCTTTTGGCAGAGCTGGAGGAATTGGTCGATACCCTGGGCATCGAGATTGTGGGCATTGAGCTCGTCCGTGTCCGCGATACCAACAGAGGGTTTATTTGCGGCACCGGAAAATCGGAAGAACTCGTCGAGCTCGCCAAAGCCCGCGGATGTGACTGTATCATCTTTGACAATGAGGTCTCACCCATGCAGCAACGCAACTGGGAAGAACTCGCCGATATGACCGTGCTCGACCGTGAGGAAGTGATTCTCGATATCTTCGCCAAACGCGCCCGCACCAAGGAGGCCCGCCTTCAGGTGAGTCTCGCCCGGATGCAATACGCTTTGCCGCGTATGGCCCGGATGTGGGGCCACCTCGACCGCGAAGGCGGCGGTGGTGGAAGTGGCGGAGGAGGAGCCTCGCGGGGAATGGGGGAGCAGCAGATTGAAATCGACCGCCGCCTTGCCCGCAAACGCATCAGCAAACTTAAATCCGAGCTCGAAGACGTGCGCAGGCAGCGGGCGACCCAGCGCAAGGAGCGGCAGACCAACAATATTGCGACCGCGGCAATCGTGGGATACACCAACGCCGGGAAATCGACGCTCCTCAACAAGCTTTCCGGTTCGGATATCATGGAGGCGGACATGCTCTTCGCGACTCTTGATCCGACAACGCGGCGAATCGAGTTGGAGGACGGACAGGATCTTCTTCTCAGCGACACCGTGGGTTTTGTGCGAAACCTTCCGCACCGTCTTGTTGAATCGTTCAAAGCCACTCTCGAGGAAGCGATTCTGGCCGGCTTTCTCATCCATGTTCTCGATGCCTCATCCGATGAGGTCGTTGATCACTATCTCACGACCAAAAAGGTTCTCGCTGAACTTGGTGCGGATGAAAAACGGGTTCTCGTCGTTCTGAACAAAGTGGATCGAGTGGAGGATCCCTCCATCCTCACCGGTCTTCGGGCTGAGTTTCCGGGAGCGTTTGAAGCGTCCGCCATTACTGGCGCCGGCCTGGCGGCTCTCACGGACCGTTTCACCGACCTCCTCGCTGATCGGGTCAAAAAACTGACCTACCGTGTGCCGCAATCGCGCGGAGATATCTCCGGCCTCATTCACCGTGAAGGCAAGGTCCTCGAAACTGACTATGACGGGAACGACATCCTCCTCACCGCGATTGTGCCGAAGAATCTGGAAGGCCAGCTTGCGGAGTTTCTTTCGGAATCAGCCTGATGGGTGCTTTTGCTGATTGTTCCGGGACGTTCGGAAAAGCGTCCCGATCATTCTTCTCCCAGAAGAAACCTGGAAGCCTGTTCGACGTCCTTGTCTCCGCGGCCGGAGAGGTTGGCGATGATGATGTCATCCTTGCTCATTGAGCCTGCCACTTTGGAAACGTAGGCCATGGCGTGGGCGCTTTCGAGGGCGGGAATGATGCCTTCGGTGTAGGAGAGTTCGCGGAAGGCAGCGAGAGCTTCGTCGTCGGTGGCGTAGGTGTATTCGGCGCGTCCGATGTCCTGAAGGTAGGCATGCTCGGGGCCAACAGCGGCGTAGTCGAGACCGGCACTGACGGAGTGGGTGAGCTCGATTTGGCCATCGTCATTGGCGAGGAGCCAGGTTTTGGAACCCTGAAGGACGCCAAGTTTTCCTCCCTGGAATCGGGCGGCATGGCGTTCGGGGATGATGCCGTCACCTCCGGCTTCGACTCCAACCATACGGATGCTTTCGTCACCGACAAAAGGATGGAAGAGACCCATGGCATTGGAGCCACCTCCGACACAGGCGACGAGGAGTTCGGGCAGGCGTCCTTCTTTTTGAAGAATTTGCTCGCGGGCTTCGAGACCAATGACGCGATGAAAATCGCGCACCATCATGGGGAAGGGATGGGGTCCGAGGGCAGATCCGAGGATGTAGTGGGTGTCATCAACGGTGGCGACCCAGTCGCGCATGGACTCGTTGACCGCTTCTTTCAAAGTGGCCTGCCCGGCGGTGACGGGAACGACTTTTGCTCCCATGAGGCGCATTCGGGTCACGTTGAGGGCTTGGCGCTCCATATCGACAGCGCCCATGTAGACCGTGCAGTCCATCCCGAAGCGGGCGCAGACGGTGGCAGTGGCGACGCCGTGCTGGCCGGCGCCGGTTTCGGCAATGATGCGTTTTTTGCCAAGGCGTTTCGCCAGGAGAATTTGGCCGAGGGCGTTGTTGATCTTGTGGGCTCCGGTGTGGAGGAGATCTTCGCGCTTGAGGTAGATTTTGGCCCCGCCGAGTTTCTCGGTCCAGCGTTCGGCAAGGTAGAGAGGGGTGGGACGACCGCAGTAGTTGTGCAGGAGGTCATCGAGTTCGGCTTGAAAGGCGGGATCGGCCTTGGCTGCTTCGTAGGCCGCGCCGAGGTCATCGAGCGGCGTCATGAGAGTTTCCGGCGCGAAACATCCGCCGAATTGACCAAAGTGACCTGTTGCGTCCGGGACTGAAAGGGCCTGAGTGCTCACGGATGGAAGGTAGCCGATGAGTGGAGAATGGCACGGGAAAATTTAGGAGTCTTCAGTGACCGGGCGAAGCCAGCCTGCGAAGGATTCTTCGGTGTGTTCGCTCGCGGTGAGAGAGAGTATCTGGAAATAACGATCCTCTCGGGAGGCGGTTATTTCGAGACCATTCCACTTCAAGAAAAGTCGATAGACAACGAAAGCAGTGCGTTTGTTACCATCGAGAAAAGGGTGGTTTTTGGCGAGTCCGTGAGCGTAGCAAGCCGCGAGTTCGCAGAGATCAGGCGTGGGGTCGTCGTAAATCAATTTCATCGATGGCCGGGCAAGCGCGGATTCCAGGAGGGATTCGTTTCGAATTCCGTCCTGACCGCCGTGCTCGGCCATTTGGCGGCTGTGAATGGCAAGAGCCATTTCTTTGGTGATCCAGCGAAAGTCCTTCATGAATTATTGGGCGAGTTTTTTAAGAACGTCACGGTCTTCGCGCATGATTTCTTCGGCCAATGACATCGCTTCCTCGAACTCGGAATCGTAGGCCGAGAGAACGACTCCGGTCGGAGTTTCAGACACAGTGAGAGTGTCGCCTTTTGAAACGCGGAGCTTTTCGAGGAGTTCCTTGGGAAGGATGACCCCGGCGGAGTTTCCGATGGCGGTGATTTTGAGTTTGGTCATGCGATGATTATAACGGATGTTATAACGAAACTCAAGGCGTGATCTGGAGCCGAATCTATCGCTAACATACAAAGATGGCGCGGATGGCAGTTTTAGGGTCCGGAACCGGGTCGAATTTTCAGGCTCTTTATGAGGAATTTGGGGCTGGGATTGTCTTGGTGATCTCGGACCGACCCGGAGCAGGGATTTTGGAGAAAGCGAAGCGAGCAGGAATTCCAACGATTGTGGAAAAAGGTGGTCCTGATCTTTGTGCCCGGATTTTGGGTCACCTTGAAGGGATCGATTTGGTTTGCTTGGCTGGATTTATGCGCTTGGTGAAAGAGCCGTTATTGAGCGCATTTCCACGGCGTATTTTGAATATTCATCCCTCATTGCTCCCAAAATATCCCGGTCTTGGAGCATGGGTGCAGGCGATTGAAGATGGGGCAGGCGAGTCGGGTTGCACGGTGCATTATGTCGATGCCGGAATGGATACGGGTGAATTGATCCTTCAGGCCAGAGTGCCGGTTTTGCGAGACGATACGCCGGAGACTCTTCATGCGCGGATTCAAGTGGAGGAGCATCGCATTTATCCGCTCGCGGTGAAGGCATGCCTCGCGGCAATCAAAGACGGGGAGTGATTTTCAATCGCAAAAACTTATGCGGCGTCATCGATTCAAGCGAGATTTGGTATTTCGCCAATCCATCGCCAACGAGCTCCAGTGGTTGTGATGGCAATGCCAGGTCCTCCCAAGTGAGGAGGTCGTCCGACTGCTGTGGGGTCACGATGAAGTCTTCGGCGCCAATGCTGATCTCGAATTCGAGGGCAAAAATTCCGTCAGCCTGAACAAGCCGGGCCGGAGATCCACCGAGGACAAACGAGGCCAGTTCCTCTTCCGGGCCGGTGAATTCAAGAGTGTCATTGGATCCTGGTGAGCCGCCCGGAGGAGCACTGCATCGCCAGTTGTTTCCGAGAGAGAGATCGGGAATGGTCTCCGGTTGAATCAGAGTGAGAGTGCATCCGATGCCATCGGCAAACTCCGGCCAGGGATCCTTGTCATTAAACTCGAAGTCAAAAATGAGGCCTCCGTCTGCTCCGGTGAGGATGATTTGTTCCCCGGAGTTGGCCAGCTTGGTGAGGTTTTTAAATTCGCCGGCGACGTTGAGCATATTGCCATATTTTGAGGCGAAGGCGGCTTCGTTTTCGACAACCACGATTCGTTCCCCCGGTGCGAGAGTGGTGTTTGGCGGGAAGGTGAAGGCTATCCCCGCGGTGAAGGCGACGTTGGTGAGGTCGATTGTTTCGATCGGAGAAATGTTGAGTAACTCGATGAATTCGGTCGCCGGGCTGTCGTCGGAAGGATGGTAGTTGAGTTCACTGACGGTCAGGTTTGATGGATTTGCAGGAGCACCGAGGACAAAAGTCGCGCGACGAATGGCCGACCAGTTTCCGCCAGTGGTGAGAACACGTGCCGCGATTTCAGCAGATTCGGTTGGAATCACCGGTCCGGAGTAAGCGGTGAGGGAGTCAATGGGATCACTCCCATCGAGTGAGTAGTAGATGATCCCCCTTTGACCCGTGGTGTTGGTGATCGTGAGTTGGAAACCATTGGAGACGATCTCTCCCGGTGAGCTGAAGGAGGGTGGGGCGAGGAAATTTGAATCGATCCAATTGGCCCGGGATTGAAGCCATGATTTCATGGAGTTGGTCCGACTCGTCCAGGTGCTCGCGCTCAGTCCGGATTGCGCCTCAGCAAGACCGGTGGTGATTTCTGTGACCTGGGCGTTGATGATCACGGCCATATTGGCGTTTGAAAGTGGTCCCTCCCTGAGTTTAAACCAACGATCTTCATACTCACGTTGGAAGTCGGGGTCGTCAAAAAGGCGATCATACCAAAGGCGGTCGGAACGAAAGTAGAGGGTTCCGGATGTTGATCCACCGTAAGCCCCATTGTTGAAGTCCCACATCGGGCCCATGTGAAGTTTTCGTTCCCCTGATGACACCCAGGGAAACATGCTGAGGAGGAGGCCGTCGCCCTGTTTTGCGAGGGTGAGCATTTGGAGGTAGTCGATGAAGTCGGTCGTGTTGAGATACTTTCGATATCCTATCTCAGGATCCCGCCAGATATTATCGTCGTAGAGAACGTCTTCGAATTCGCGAAACCAGTCCTCAATCGAAGTTCGTTGAACCGGGGTAATGCGGTAACCGTTGGGGTCTTCAAAATTAATGAAGGCGTTGTATTGACGCGGGATGTCATCGCCCGAACCCGAGACATCCGGTGGTGTGGATTGGACGCGATTAGGACCGGCGGTGTGGAAGAATTGGGGTGTCGTTGCTCCGTTCTCAGCGGGGTATCCTCCGACGGGAATGGCATCCATCCGGTTGATGCTTTTGAGCCAGCCTCCGGTGGTTCCGTCTTCCGACAGCTGGTCATATTCGATTCTCTTGCTGCTTCTTTTGGGCTTTTCTAGAAAGACATAGACTCCTTTGCGATCTGCCATCGTGAGGTCGCCGCCGTTCTCGTTGACGAAGACATCGACGAAGCGGAACTCGGGCGCCCAGCGCCCGGTTTGGCGGCTCAACTCCCAGATGAAGGTGTTGTAGAGCATGGATCGATCATAGCCCGGGTGTGGGTAGTAAAGGATCCAGTCGGAGTCCGATGCCATACCGAGGATTTTAATGGAACGATCTTCATCAAGATCGGTTTTCCATGTTTCCAGGGAGTAAGGTTTGGGATTCCAGGTGGATGAAAATGCTCCCCTGACGCGAATGCCAATGCGTGAGGTTTGCGCGGGATCGCTCAGAAAATCCGCGGAGTCACTCTCCGGATTACGATCAAAGACGCTGAGAAAGGCTGATTGTCGGGCGACTTGTTGCAAGCCACCACCGGTTTGGGTGCTGGTGCTCCATCCTTTGTTGGGAATGGTCCCGCGGTTGAAGTTTTCCACCACCATGATGGGAAGCTCTGAAGAGTATGCGGCGACATCGGCGGCGAGCTTGAGGTATGAGCGGGTTCGCACTGCCGGGGGATGGCCGGGAAGGTAAGAGGCGGATCGTACTTGGACCGAGGAATCAATGGTGATCGGCCCATTATAGACCAGTCCGCTTTCTTCGCCGGGGAGAGCGCCATCAAGAGTGTAGAGGATGGTCGCACCGTCATCATTGGAAAGAGTCAGAGTGAAGGGATCAGTGAAGACTCCTTCTTCGACGGAGAAATCCGCTTTCTCGGGTGCCGGGAAGGTGCAATTCACGCCAGCCAGCAAGGTGATCTCAATCGTCGGCATTTCCGGATCATTGGTGGCCAGAGTCAGGGTGTCGCTGAAACAGCCATCGTTCGATGGCCTAAAAGAAATGGAAAGCTCGATCGAGTCTCCCGCCGAAATATTCAGAACCGGAGGGCCGATGGAAAAAGCACTTCCGCCATCCAATGACGGACTAACGGCGAGATCTTCGACAACTCCTTTGTTGATGACACTCAACGGAAGGGTAGTGATCGTAGAATTCGAGCCGAAATCGACGAGCCGGGAAACCCCGATGATGGGGGCGGGATTGATCGGGGTTTCTCCGAGGAAGCGGAATTCTCCAATGCCGACCCGGTCCCCACCTCCGAAATCTTCAAACCAATTGTCGGTAATGGTGAGGCGGATCGCGTTGCCGGAATAGCTGGCTCCCAGCGCCAACGTCGTGGCGGCAGATCTCGAAATCGCAGGGGAAACGAGATCGACGGCCGGACCAAAGGAAACGCCATGGTCTTCTGAGAATTCCAGTCGAAAAGAGCGGCCTTCGTTGCCATTGGGATTTCCAAAGTGATAGCCCCAGTAGATCAAGTCGCTGAATTCGTGGATTTCGTCGAAGCCGAAAAGGAACACGGGAGCGGGTCCGTGATTGTAGTAATCGGCAGACCCTCCACCGGGGGCATTGGTGGTCCAGGCGCTCGAGCCACTGGCCGGGGAATGTGAAAGGCTTTGGTAGTTTTCCAGAGTTGTTGCTGCCGGGAGCCCGGATCCATTCGTGACATTGGCGGCCGGATAAAACTCGGTCCCGGTCACGAGCAAAGTCGTGGTCGGGGTGATCATTTCGACTGCGCCCAATGCGCAGGGAAGAAGGCAAAGAAGAAATCTCATAAGGAGGGAAGGATCGGACGCATCCACCCGGAGCAAAGAATCCGGGAAGATTCAGGCAATAGAGTTCACAATTGGACGCGGTATCGCAAGCCGGAGCTTTGCGCGCCTGTTATTCATTAAAGCGAACTCACTTTTTTCCACGCTCTCGTGAAGTCGCGGTCACAAAAAAACCTGCAGATACATTCTGCAGGCTCTGAATGAAAAAATGTTCGAAAGCGGATTTACTCGCCCTTTGGTTGTTCGCCCTCTTCGGGATCGGGCTCGAAGTATTTCTCCATGGTTGGTCCAAGGGTCTGCATCTTCATGCCGAATTCCTGGAGCATCTCGCTCGTCTTCATGGCGGTGGCTTGATCCAGCTGGCTCATGGTGGTCATGATGCCCTGCATCTTTTTCTCCATCGCTTTTTGTTTGCCCTCGAGCTTGGCCTTCAATTTCTTGCGGGCTTCGTTTGCGGGAACTTCCAGTTTCTTGAGCTTTTCCGCTTCCGCTTCCAGGCTCTTGCCGATGGCATCGAGCTTGACTTTTGCGGCTGCGATCGAGGCTTCGTCCTTAATGGAATTTACGACGTCGGGAAAAGAAGAGACAAGGTCAAAGATTTTGAAGGCTTGTTTCTCAAGGGGGGTTTCGGCTTTGACTTCTTTCTCAGCCTTTTCAGCAGCTGGCTTCGCAGGTGCGGCGGTTTGGGCGGGCAGGATGGCAATCGAGCAAGCGCAGAGGGCCAGGATGGTGGATTTGGTTTTCATAATATCTGGGAGAGGTAGTGTCGCCCTTTCCTTAAGTCACGACTGAAAAGGGTCAAAGTTACAGGAAATAATTCAGGGGATTCTGTCGAAATCACTTCGAGCTCTTGAAAATAAAGACGCCTTTTTTATTTCCGACACCGATGTCGGTCCGACCGTCGCCATTGACGTCGGCTGCGGCCAGTTGAGTGCCCGCACCTGATTCCGAGTCGAGCAAGTGGGGGATAAAGCGCGCTCCCTTGTCGTCGCGCACAAGCTGGAACCAATAGAGAACAGCGGGTTTATCAGCGTCCGGGTCGTTGCCGTTGTGGGCCCAGTAGCGTTTGCCGGTGGCGAAGTCGGTGAGGCCGTCTCCATTGAAGTCGCCCTCGATGAGCGAGTGGGCCTGGGTAAAGGTCACTCCGTTGAGGCCGGGCGATTTGTCTTCGGGGATCAGGACATGCTTCTTGAAGTAGACCCGACCTTCGCGCTTGTGATTTTCAAACCAGGCAAGCCCCCAGGCGTGGGCGGCGGTGCTTGAAACGACGTCGTTGTCGCCGTCGCCATCGACATCAAAGACGAGCATCTGGGCTCCGCCTTTTTGAGAGAATTGATAGCGGTGGAAGTTCCAGTCGCCTGGCTTAAGCGGGTCGGCGGGGGATTCATACCAGCCTTCCTTTTCAAGGATATCCTTGTGGCCGTCACCGTTGAGATCGCCAAAACCGAGGCCGTGGTAGTAAGGCGATTTGGTCCGCTCGGGGGAAATGGGATGGAAGGTCCACGGCTTGGTGGGGTCTTTTTGATCAGGAGTGAAAAAACCAAATCGTCCGCCCTGCATCGCGACGAGTTCCATCTTGCCATCGCCGGTGAGGTCGGTGATTTCGGGAGATTCGTTGCCGATCTTGGCGGCGACGCGGTGCTTGGGCCAGTTCTCGGACGGGTCAGCGGGCTGAAGATAGAGGTCGAGGTGGAAGACGCCATCGTGTGCGACCTGGAAGATGTCGGAGCGTCCGTCGCCGTTGATGTCCAGGATCCAGCTCTGGAAGGAATTGTGGGCGTAGCCTTTGGCGGGAACCGCCTTGCCGGGGCGGTAGCGGTGCTTGGTCTTGAAATCCGGGCCTTCCCACCAAAGTGGTCCTGCCAGAAGGTCAATTTTGCCATCGCCATTCACGTCGCCAAAGGAAGCTCCTTCGGTGTAAACATCGGGATCGAGGACCTCGCGGGTGTGGGACGGTTTGTTTGACTCGCGGGCGGCGATGACCAGGGCGATCAGGCCAAGGGGGAAGGTAAGATGGATGAGTTTCATTCGGTGACGATTTCGAGGAGAACAGGAGCAGGGCGATAGGCCGAGTTGACGGCGAGAGTGAAGTGTTGGGGATCTTTGCTGCCGGAGACTTCCACAACAGCGGGGCCCTTTTCAGGGAGTTTGATTTCTTTTTCACCGCTGAAGAGATGCATGAGGTGGGTATCATTGATCTTAAGTTTCACGGTGCCTTGTGGAGATGGTGCGATGCCAAAGCGGGCCACGCCCCAGCGGTTTCGTCCCCGGCCTTTGACTTTGGGAAGTTCGGCCGGGACGAGTTGACCATTCACCTTGCTCCCGTATGCCTGCCATTGGTAGCCATCGAATTGCTCGGCAAAAATGGCGGTGCCGTAGTGCCCCATCCCGTCCTGCGTCCGGTCGTGCGGTTGCAGGACCGCCCAATCGCGGATGAACTGTTTGGCGCTGACTTTGAACGCTCCTTCTTTTCCGAGTTCGGAAAGAAAGCGGACGAGGTCGATAAACTCATCTTCCCGAAGCCCGGCGGTGAGGCCGGGAGGCATCATGGAAACCGGACTGATGGTGATATTCTTAACGTCGGCGCGGGCGATTTTATTCATCTGCCCGGCGTAGTCGCGGAGCACGATCTCAGTGTCGCCTTCGCTCACAAGTCCACCGGTGTGGGTGTTGCCGTTTTTCTCGGTGACGAGGGTGGTGTGATAACCTTCCTTGATCTTGTCGTTGGGATTGAGAAGGGAGGTGATGAGATAATCGACGGGGGCGCTGGCGCCAATGCTCACGAGGTCGGGGCCGATGGGGCTGCCCACTCCGCCGATGGCGTGGCAGGCGAGGCACTGAATGTTGGGGCTTCGATAGATTGTTTCACCACGGTGGGGATCGCCCTCTTTTTGCACGCGGTCGACGAGTTTGGCCATGTCCTGGGGCGAGAGCTGCTGGGACATTGGTTTCAGTTGTCCGGCGGCCTGCAAGGCGTCCATGAGATCCTTCGGTGGTTTGCCGGAGGTGCCCGCACGTTGCATGCCGAGGCTGGCGATTTTGGTGGGCAGGGTTTTTCCCTTCAGGGCTTTGGCCAGGGCTGAGGAGGCTTTGGGGTTTTGCAGGAAGCTGGTGAACAAGCCGTGCGGGTCCCGGCCTTCAGTGTCCTTTTTCAGGAGCAAAACCGCGGAGGTGGCGGCTTGGTCCGGGGCGAGTTTGGCAAGTTCCTTGACCGCCAGAATTCGGGTGGCTTCAAGGGGTGCTTCGCGCGAGAGTTTTACGAAAAGGTTGAGGGCTTCCCGATCACCGAAGAGACGGAGGCCTTCGGCTGCCGCCTGACGTTTTTTAGGAGATCCGGTGAAGGCCGCGATGAGCTTTTCACGGGCGGGCGCGAGCTTCCAGAGTCCGGCAAGTTTGGCGGCGCTGGCGAAGGTCGCAGGTTGGTCGCTGTCCAGGAATGGAAGGAGTTTTTCTTTTCCGGTCTTGGGCTGGAGTTTGCGGATTTGAGCGGCCGTGATGAGTTGGTCGATGATCGCTGGTTCCTTGCCCGCAAGATCCATGAGGCGGGCAAGGTCAATTGCGGATCCCACTTGCGAGACCACGGAAATGGCGTCCTTGCGTTCGTCGGGAGTGAGGGTGCCCTGATCGAGGCTGGTGAAGATGGCGTCGAGCGAAAGGGTTTTCCCAAGAGCTTTCATCGCGAAGAGAAGGTGGGGCAGCTTGTCTCCGAAGACGGGTTTGCCGGCTTCGAATTGCGGGACCCAATGCGCCGCGTGTTCGCGGACGAGGGACCAGAGGGCGAAGTCGAGGGTTTCGTCCATGGCCTGGTCAAGCGCTTGCAGCGCGGTGGGCACGGAGTTGGGTCCGGGCATTTGGGCGAGGCAGCTGATGGCCCAAAGACGGACTTGGGCGTTTTCGTCTTTGATCGCTTGGGCGATCATTCCTGCCGCTTCCGTAATTTCCCCGTGACGATGATAAATCACGCGGAGGGCGGCGGTGCGGGATCGTGGGTCTTTGGAGGCGAGCAGTGATTTGACAAGCCCCACGTTGGTGGTGTTGAGGGCCTGGTGGGCCCAGACCGCCTGCAGGCGGGAGAAATCATCGCTCAGAGTGCCGCTCCAGGAGTTGAGTTTGGAAAGGACTTTGGAACGATCCCTCTTTCGGAGCTCGCCCCGGGCGTATTCGCGATGGACCCGCTCTTTTGAAATCAGGTGCTTGAGGAGGTCGTCGATGTTGGCCTTTGAGAAATCCTTCTTCCCGATGAGCGGACGATCCTTGAAAGTGACCTTCCAAATACGACCGTGCGTATGGTCGCGTCGGTTGTCGCGGAAGTCGACTTCGCCGTGCTGGATGATGGGGTTATACCAGTCGGCGATGTAAATGGCGCCATCGGGCCCCATTTTGACATCGATGGGGCGGAAGGCACGGTGGGATGAGCTGAGGAAGTCATCGATGCGGGTGGAGGTGTAGGAACTGCCGTTCGGGGAAAGCCGGTAGGCATTGATGCGATGTCCCCGGAAGTCGGGTGCAATGAGGACGCCGCGCATGTCCTCGGGAACGTGTGAGCCGGAGAGGACTTCAAGTCCACAGAGTTTGGGCTGACCGGGATTGAGTCCCTTCATGATGCGCTGGGCACCCGGGGAGGTGACGAAGACGGAGCGGGGGAAGATGTAGTTGATCCCGTGGCCGCCGGCACCGTCGGTCGCGAAGGTTTGGCCGTAATCGTCGAAGATAAATCCCCAGGGGTTGACGAGCCCTTTTGAGAGAACTTCGGCCTGCTGTGTTTCCGGGCGGAAATGCCAAATGCCGCCTCCCATGAGGCGACGCACTCCGTGAGGCGTTTCGAGATGACTGTGAATGTAAATGGACTGGAGGAAGTAGAGCATGCCGTCCGGTCCCTGTTCGAAAGTGTGAACGATGTGGTGGGTGTCCTCGGTGCCAAAGCCCGAGAGCACAACGCGGCGCTCGTCGGCGACACCGTCACCATCGGTGTCCTTTAGAAAGAGAATCTCGGTGGAGTTGGCAACATAAGCGCCCCCATCGGCGGGGAGGACGGCGGTGGGGATGTGAAGGTCGTCCGCGAAAACAGTCCTTTTGTCGGCCTTGCCATCGTTGTTGGTGTCTTCGAGGACAAGCACACGGTCATTTTCTTCGGCTCCCGGGACGATGTGGGGATACATCCCGCTGGAGACGAGCCAGAGGCGGCCCTGCGTGTCGAAGTTCATCTGCACGGGCTTCGCGATCATGGGATCGGAGGCAAAGAGCTCGATCTCCATCCCTTCGGGGAGATTGAAGGCCGCTTTTTGTTTGACCGGATCGGGGTCCGGAATGTCCTTGAGTCCCCGTTGCGCGGTGGCGACGATTGTGGTGAGAGAGAGGGAGAAGAGAAGTTTGGAGATCATCACTTTACGGCGAGAGTAGTTTGTTTGAGGGCTTCGATTTCTTTTTCCCGATCAGCGATGATGGGATCGAACATGGGGAGTTCCTTGACATTATTTCCCTGTTCATGTTTCCGGAAAAGGCGGAGGTAGGTTTCGTTGGCGGGTCGCCAGCGGAAGAAGAAGAGCTTGTTTTTGGAAATGATGGTCTCGCGGAGCTTTCGAGCGGGTTCACTTTGAAGTTGGTTGCCAGTCGGCAGCGTGAGTCCGAGGGCCTGAACAAATTTTGGTGCGACGGCTTGGTAGCCATTTCCGGTGAAGTGAAGCCCGTTGTCGGTGAGACCGGTGCTGTTGCCTGCCGTGGTGAAAAAATCGGCGAAAGTGTGGCCGTGCTTCTTGGCCAAATCGGCAAGCGCCTTTGAGTAGAGGGCGAGCCTTTGATTGTGCTCCTTCATGTCGGGCATGGGAGCGCCGAGGCTTTCGGCGGGAGGCGGGGAAACGATGACGATTTCGCGGGGCTTGGCGGTTTCGGAAATCATCTTGAGAAGGCGTTCGTAGCCGGTGACGAATTCAGGGAGTCCCTCCTTGCCCTCAAAGGCGGCGATCGCTCCGTAGCAAACGATGATCACGTTTGGTTTTAGTTCATTGAGGTCGGCCTTGAGGCGGTCAAAGCCTTCCTGTGGTGGGCCAAAGTAGCTGCGGGCGTGTCCGTAGACGGTGTCGCCACTCCAGCCGAGGTTTCTGAATTTGAGGCCCTTTTTCGCTGAAGCCAGCGTGAGAGTCGTTTCAAAATGGCCGTATTTTTGGGCGCGTTCGATGACCGTGTTTCCGAGGAAGACAACCATGTCATCGTCTTCGAAGGTGACCGCCGTGACGGGGATGATGGTGAGGAGCAGAAAGAGGAGCCAGTGCTTCATGATAAATTGTAAGGACTACTTACGACGGTCCGGAGCTCTCCTTGTCAGGGATTTTACACCGGTCCAATCCCGCTCAGGGGCGGTTTGTTTGAAGCCGAAAGAAGCGACGGGGTTCTGATCGATCGGATTGGAAGCGAATTGTCCACTGGCCGCTTGCGGTGAAGAGCGGGGAAAGGGCCGGTCTTTCAAGGAGGTTGTCCCGATTTTGCAGAGTGTTCGTCGTTTCCAGAATGAGAAGCGCGTCGGCGGACGGCAGGAATTATCTCTTTGGGTGGTGCGCTTGGGGAGGGTTTTGAGAGGATCGGAGATGTTACCAGGGGGACCCGTAAGCTACTGATCGAATTTAACCTGGATGCGTTCGGGCGGATCCTCAGCCGGGTAGTCATGGATGTTGAGGAGGATGGGCCCCGGTTGGCCATGGAGTTCGGCGATCGGAGTGAGGTCAAACGTGATGTCTTTGGTGATGAGCGCCCGGCAAATGTCGCCGTTGGCGTTATGACGGAGGTAAAGGTTGGCCTGGACCGGAAACGACTCGAGGAACGTTCCCGGGCTCATGAAGAGTTCATATTCATGTTCCGCGCAACCGCCGCCGTGGCTCAGGTTAATTGTGAGGGTGTTGCCGCTGATGGTGGCATTGCCGAGAGAAAAAGGATCGAGCTTAAGTTCGGCGGGCGGGGTGTTGGTGATCTGCACCGGGTTGGCTCCGGCGATGCGCAGGTCCTCTACGACGAATCCGCGTTCTTCGTCAGCGATCCCGGCGTTGTAATCGACCCAGGCCTTCCCCGGGGTGCCGAAGCGAGCATCGAACCTGGCGGAGATGCTGTGTGGTTTCTGGTCCAGAGCTTCCTGCAGGAAATCGAAGAGTCCGTCGATGGTGCGGAAGTACTCCAACTGGGAAGGATCCAAGGCGGTGCCGTCTTCGAGACGGATGATGGAATCGATCTTGTTATCCCGCACGGAAATAGTGACCGGGGTGACAAAGTCCGGAATGCAGTAGCAGAGCCATTGGAACGTGAAATCGTAGTTTTTGTGCCCGCTGTCGTCCCAGCGGGCACGGTTGCGGGTCAGGGCGGCCTGAATGTCGCGGCCTTTGTCAATGGCGCGGTAATAACGTTCTTTGTGGAGAGGCGCCCCGGAAACTGGAAAATCGCCGGAGCCATTGATTTCGAAAATCTCTCCAAGGCTCTTCCATTGCCTGAGGTCGGACGAGGCCTCGATGCACCAGCTGTTGGTCTGGCGGGCCCAGGGGAGTTTGATCGACAGTGAGTTGAGAGAATGCTCCAGGGAGATCCGGGGGGCGGGCTCTTGTGCTGCGAGTGGGTTTGTTAGAAAAGTAAGCAGGAGCAAAAGGTTCACGTGGAATTTCCTTTTGGCGGAATGCCGCTTAAGCAGCGGTTGGGTCGGACCTGAGCGGGGAGCAGGAGGGCTGAAATCTTTCCCGGTTTTCTTCTTCGCCAACTCCATTTTGGCGCTGGAGGCTTTATCCTGGGGGTTTTGGGGAATCATGTAGGCACCCTACCAAGGCCTCTCCGGTCGATCGATTTATTTTTGTATGCCGGTATACGAATTACGGTGGACCTACCGGGGAGAGGCTATAGCGCTCAATGTTTGTTGTGTAGAGAGATTGTAAATCCAGTTGGGAAGAGAATACTCGATTCATGAAAACAACGTTTCGGTTTTCCTTGGTCGTCGCTTTTCTTGTAGTTGGATTATTGACAGCGGTGGCTCAGGAGAAACTTCCTTCTCCTGTTGTTCTTCCGGATCCACCGTCGTTGATTGAGGGTGGTCAGAGCGGGAGCATCACGTTGGCTCATGTCAGTTCCAAGCCGAACAAGATCATCGATGAAGAGAATTGGTGGAAAACCAATGGGCTGAAGAAGCCGGTTGTTTATCAACGGTTTCCAGCGGTGGCCCGGGGAGAGATTCCCACGTCCGCTCTGAAGACCTATCAGGGATTGCCGTTGGTGGCAGTGTGGTCGACCTCGACACGTCGTTTTTTTGCCTACGGTGAGCAGATCTATGAGGCGCGGTATCTTCTTGTGGAGGGTTCCAATGACGGAATTGAGTTCGTGTTCGATGCGACGGCGTACGGAACTGTGGCTTGGGCCGACGTAGCTGATGGGATCCTGTATCTTACCAATAACCCGGGGAATTATTCCGCGGCCGATGGCGGTGGGGCTCGAATTTTTGCAATCGATCTGAAGTCGAATCTATTAAAGTGGGCCAGTCCTGAGAAAATTTGCAAAGGCCAGTTTGCGGTGATCGCGGGGTCGGTGGTGTGTGGCTATGGATTCACGGGAGAACCCGATGCCATAACGGTGTGGGATCGATTCAGCGGCGACTTAATTCAGACCATTAAATTAAAAACCGCAGCGAGTTGGATCATTGAAAGGAAGGACCAACTTTTCGTCCGTTGCTACAACACCGACGAAGTCTTCCTGATTGAAATCCGGGATTAGCCTCGCGGGGATGAGTGGAAACGAGAGGCTCCCGGATTGGCAACGGAACTGGATTCCATTGGTTCGCAATTGGTGTATCCGAACCGAGGGAAACCATCTGCAACTCCTGAGAAAAAACCAGGGACACAGCCGCGGCCATCCACAGAACCGATTAATAAAAAACGGTTTTCTTCAAAATGGTAAGGCCGCCTCCCTCAAGTGGGAGGCGGCCCTGATTTAGGGGGTTAGTTGTGCCGAGAGTAAACGCTCAACAGAACCCCTCTATCCAGATCGAGCATAGATGCCATAGGATGTAGAGCTATGGCATCTACGTCTGACACCTCTACTACCTCCATCATCAAGAGCGACCGCATCGGTCGCTCCCGATATAGCTCGAAATACAAAGCTGAAGTCCTTGCCGCTTATTCTCAGAGTGAATGATGGGCGTCCAAAGATTGCGGGTGATTTAGGACCTCCTTGTGGGTTTGCTGGCT